>JAZORV010000144.1:0-4086 GCA_045656785.1 Acutalibacteraceae bacterium
TCACGTTGCAAACGGAAATATGGGTCACGTTGTTATAATGCCCGAAGAATTGCGCAAAATCAGAATCAAAGAAGCGCAAAATGCGGCAGCGCTTGCAGGCTTCGAGATTATGACCGCCGATATTGGTGACCTTACTGTTAACAGCGCCGATATGGAGCAGATCAGAAAGGTTATAAAAATAATCAGAAAAGTTCGCCCCGACGTTATCATAACCCATTGCCCCGAGGACTATTGCTCCGACCATCGCGAGGTTTCAAAAATCGTTTTCAAGGCATCCTTCGATGCTTCTTGTCCGCATTTTATGCCTGATTTGGGTGAAGCGACTGATGTGCCGGCCGTTTTCTATGCAGATGCAAGCAATGGCGTTAATTTTATTCCCACGGAGTATGTTGATATAACCGAGGAAATGGAGCTCAAGGAGCAGATGCTCGCTTGCCATGAAAGTCAGTTAAAATGGCTTAAGGACCATGATGGAATTGATGTAATCGCAGTTCAGAGAACAACTGCCGCATTTAGAGGAAATCAATGTGGTGTTAAATATGCTGAAGGTTATAGACAGCTCTTGGCGGGTCAAAGAATCAGACCTTATCGCTTGCTGCCATAAATTATTTTTAAATAAGGAGAAGAGAAAATGAACTTTAATTCAACAGTAAAAGGCTCCGCTCTCGAGGGCTTTTATCCCGCAGGCTGGGATTTTGAGAAGATAGACGCTTGCATAGGCGAACCCGAAACCATAACAGATAGACAAGCTCATTGGAACAATGGCTTCACCCCCATTAAGTGCGATAGCCTCGGCGAATTTGAAACCTATATGGGTCATGAAATTGCCCTTCAGATAAAGGAAGCCAAGGATAGAAACGAGAAGATTGCTTTCATCCTTCCCGTTGGCCCTATGGGTATGTATAAATGGGTGGTTTATTTCCTTAAAGAATGGAAGGTTTCTTGCGAGCATGTTCACACATTTAATATGGACGAATGGGCAGATGGCGATGGAAACACCCTCCCGAGCGATAATTCGGGCTCTTTCCAGTTTGCTATGGAGCAGGCGCTCTTTAATCCCTTGGGCGAATTGACCGTTCCCGAAAATCAGAGAAACTTCGCAACAAAGGAAAATCTCCCAACTTATCCCGAAAAGATTGATGCATTAAAGGCTGAGGGAGCAAAGCTTGTTTTGGTTTATGGTATCGGCAGAATGTGCCATATCGCTTTCTGGGAGCCGACATTTGCAGCAGATTATGAATCAGCCGCAGAATGGGAAAAGGCACCTTATAGAATTGGTGCAAAAATCCATCCTTTAACCGTTGAGCAGAATGCGCTAACCAGCTTCAAATCGAGAACAACCCTCGTTCCTTGCAGAGCGAATACAATAGGCCCCGGCCTTTTCCTTAAAGCAGATTATGCTATTGGCGGAGCCGATGGAACCTTGGGCAGAGGAATGCAGTGGCAGGGAATGTCCCTTTGGATGACCCTCCGCCATGATACAACTCCTTGGATAACCTCAACATATATCCCAACTCTCCCCGGCAGACTCTTCTTCTTAAAAGACCTCGCCGGCCCCTTAATGGCAGAATGCAACTAATATAAAAAGCCAAGGCGCTCTCCAATGAGAGCGCCTTATTTTTCGCTTTGTTTTGGACAAGATGACGCAACCAGCGAATTATATATAGATTTGAAAAAAGTTTCTATTTTATAAATGATGCACCAAATTTGGTACAAACTTTGTGATATAATAACAACATAATAAATAAACCCCTTACAGTAGCGTACAACTTGAAGAGATTCAAGGCGGGCAGCGAGTCGTTGTCTGAGGCATATTCCTGAGATAGGCATTTTTCAAATGCCGCACCTGATAAATCCTCCAATGGGTCATCCGTTATTTCATAACGCCCATACCCATCTTCGTATTTATCATGTCATTTAGTACTGTGAGGGGTTTGTTTTTTGGGGGAGGCAATTATGAAGCTAAATAAATTTACCGTTTCATTTGAAGAACAGGATATGCATTTTTTAAAAAAGTATGGTTTTTTTAGAGCTGCCCGTATGGTGAAAAAGCATTATAAAAAGCATAGTACACCGTTTATAAATGATACTTATCAGTTGGCTAATGAGCTTCGTATTTTTCGTAAAGATGTTTTCAAGTTATCAAAAAATGCGCGAAAACACTATAATTTGATTATGCTTAGAAAGAAAAACGGTGGACTTCGGTACATCCATTCACCTGATGCTCCTTTGAAAAATGCGCAACGCAGAATACTTAAAAGTATTTTATCAAATATTAAGATTTCCCCTTATGCCACAGCCTATGTAACGGGCAAAAACTTAAAAAATAATGCCACTCCACACATAAATCACAAATATCTTCTTAAAATGGATATAACTGATTTCTTCGGCAGTATTACATATTTGCAGGTTATTTCTTCCGCGTTTAATGCAAATAGATTTCCCGTTCAGATAGGTGCTATGTTAACTTCTCTTTGCTGTCTTGATGACGTATTGCCTCAGGGCGCGCCGACTTCACCTGCTCTTTCTAATATAGTAATGAAAAATTTTGACGACATCATCGGCACTTGGTGCAAAAAGCGAAACATCGCCTATACCCGTTATTGTGATGATCTTACCTTTTCTGCGGATATTCCTTTATATAACGTGTATTTCAAGGTAAAGGATATGCTCCTAAAACGAGGTTTTGAAGTCAACGAAGATAAAACCAAATTTATAACAAATTCCTCGAGCCAAAGGGTTACGGGACTAACTGTTAACGAAAAGGTTTCAATTCCCCATGATTATAAAAAAGAACTCCGGCAAGAGGTTTATTACGCAATAAAATACGGCCTTGCCGATAGCATTATTAAAGGTAATAAATCGGAATATATAAATCGTGGAGAACCTAATATCCATAGTTATTTTTCGCACCTTAAAGGTAAAATGTTTTACGTGCTGCAAATCGAACCGGAAAACAAATGGTTTAAGGGTGCAACACAAATGTTAAGCGATAAATATTCACACGAAGTAAAACGCACCCAATGCACCTGATTTAGTGCATTGGGTGTTGTAATTTTATAAATGATATGATAAAATAGAGTTATCATATTTAGGAGGTTTCTTTATGGAATGTTTAGAACCTAAAAAACTGGCCCTTCTTCGTATTTTGCAGATATTTAAAAAATATAGCGACTATGACCATCCCCTATTGCAAGAGGATATCGCCGAGCATCTTGAGAATGACTATGGCATTACTCTTGAAAGAAAAGCTATAAGCCGAAATATTTCTCTGCTTAAAGAAGCGGGCTTTGAAATTGAATCAACAAAGGCGGGCAGTTACCTTGAAGAACGCGAGTTTGAGGACTCCGAACTTCGTATGCTTATAGACGGTGTGCTTTCAAGCAAGTATATAACCGCCAAGCACTCAAAGGATTTAATCGAAAAGCTTTGCGCTATGTCTAATAAATATTTTCGCTCACACGTTAAAAATATTTATTCGGTTAATGACTGGTCCAAAACCGATAACCAGGCTCTTTTTTATAATATTGAGCTTATTGACGATGCCATCGAGCGCAGATTGCAAATTCGATTTGATTACAATAAATATGGCACAGATAAAAAGTTGCATAAAAGCAGTACAACCCGAGTTACCCCATATCAGTTAATACTCCATAATCAGCGTTATTATTTGATGTCTTATAATGAGCATTTTGGTAATCTGACCTACTATCGAGTTGACCATATTACCAATATGACAATTGATGAAGAAAAATCCGCAACACCGATTACAAACCTTAAAGGATTTGAAAGCGGCATAAACTATAAAGTTCTTGCCACTTCTCTTCCTTATATGTATACCGATATGGTAGAAAATGTGGAATTTATTGCCTATAAGGGTATTACCGACCAAATCGTTGATTGGTTTGGCGAAAATATCAGAATTACCGAGCTTGATGATAAACATATTTCTGTTTCCCTTAAAGCCAGCCCCAATGCTATGGAACATTGGGCAATGCAGTATATAAATTACGTTGAAATAACAAAACCCGCTGAACTTCGCGAAAAGATAAAAGAAAATCTCAAAGCGGCGACAAAAAAATATAA
>JAZORV010000145.1:0-2664 GCA_045656785.1 Acutalibacteraceae bacterium
CGTTCTTTGCGATAATGGCGGCTTCGCGGGCATCGAAGCATCCGATGATATCCAAAACCTGAGTTCTGTGTTGGTCTCTGCCGTTAACGGGAAGGATAAGCACTTCGCAGTTTTTTATGCGCTCTTCGAGCCCCTCATAGGGGCAGCAGTCTCCCGAGTGGAATATTTTTTTGCCGCCGAGATCTAAAATGAAACCAACCTCTAAGCAGTTGCCATCCGACGCTTTATGAATTTCTTCGTGCGCGGCGGGAATGGCGGTTGCCTTTATGAAATCGGTGATGTTATAGGCTTCATCGGTTTGCATAGCGATGATCTTTTCTCGGGGAATGCCATAGCTTTCGATCGTATCGGCGATGGGCTTCGTTACAAAATATAAAGCTTTATTATTGATTTTAGCCATATTTGAAAGCGTTTCGGGATCGGCATGGTCATAATGCGAGTGCGTGCAGAAAACGTAATCTATGAAATCGAGTTCTTGAGGCTTTATCGGGGCGGGATAGTTTCGAACCCATTGAACCAGCCCCGAGCAACAGTTTTTATCAACGTAATCCGAAAGGTAGCCGTCTATCATTATATATTTATCCCTGTATTTTATAATAAAACCGACGCCACCCAAGAAAAACAAAGCGATCTGGTCATCCGTTAGCGTAGTGCTTAATATCGTTTTTTTCATAAAATCCATCCCTTTATTCTGAAAATTTAATTTCCTATTGACAATTATATCATCGAGTGATAAAATTGTCAATACGGAGGCGCGTTATGAAGAATAAATGCATTAATCAGCAGGATATAAAGCAAGCAAACGCAAGCGACGTTTTTAATATTATCAGAAAAAACGGCGCTTTAACACGCTCGCAGCTTCAAGACACAACTAATCTTAGCTGGGGCGCAATTTCAAATATTGTTGCCCGCTTATCCGAAGATAAATATATAGTTGAAACAAAAGCCGATCGGGGCTCGGGCGCGGGGCGCATTCCTTCCTATCTTGAGGTGAATTCCTTCGACCATTTTATAATAGGCCTGGATATCAACGCCTCAGGCTTCAAGGCGGTTTTGATGAATTTGAAGAATGAGGTCGTGAACAGATATTTCAAGGAGCCCTCTTATGTTGATAAGGCATCGATGCTGGCTGAGCTTTTTGAATTTGTAGGCGATGTTTTAAGCGGCGCCAAGGGCTATAATATTCTTTGCGCCGGGGTCGCTATGCAAGGCCTTGTGGATTCGCAGAACGGTATTTCAATTCAGGGCCCGATGTTAGAGGATTGGGAGGAAGTTCCTTTAGCTCGTCTGCTTGAGAAAAAAATAAAGATTCCCGTTTATCTGGAGCACGACCCTGATTGTAGCTTGTATGCCTTTTCAATTAAGAGCAAATTGACCGATGCATTGCTCATCCGCATAGATAAAGGAATCGGAATGTCGGTAATGCAGAACGGCGAAATATATAAGCGAATAGGAATGTTTGAGCTGGGGCATATCGTTGTCGTTCCGAATGGTGAGAAATGCGTTTGCGGAAAAAGGGGCTGTCTTCAGGCCTATGCTTCGCAAGCAGGGCTTTCGGCCGGTAGCGGATTGCCTTTTGAAACCTTGGTTGAAAATGCACGGAAAGGTGAAGAAAAAGCAGTTGAACTGTTTAAGAATATGGCAGAGCATCTTGCAAGGGAAATATCAAATATTTCTCATTTGCTATGCATAAATAATATCGTGCTTTGCGGCGATATGTGGAATTATAGAGACGTTTTTGCCCCTGAATTCACAAAAAAGCTTGCAGACTATGGCGCAGGAGATTTAAATCTCATTATCGCCGAAACCGAGCACGCCGCAAGAGGCGCGGCATTTATAGCCATTGAAAGATTTTTAGAAAAATTTCAATTTTGAGGTGGAAAAATGAAAGCAGTAGAAATAACTAAACCCGGCGAAATGAAATTAATAGAAGCCCCTATCCCCGAGGCGCCTGCGGGCTTTGCGAGGATCAAGATCAAGGCGGCGGCAATATGCGCAACCGATTTAGAGGTTATAGACGGAAATATTGCAGCCAACTATCCTCTTATTCCCGGGCACGAGTGGAGCGGAATTGTGGATGCGGTCGGCTCGAAGGAGGATGAGCATTGGATAGGCAAAAGCGTTATCGGCAGTAACGACGTTGTTTGTCTTAAATGCGATGCCTGCCGAAGAGGCGAATGGAGATACTGCAAATCCTTCGAAGAGATAGGCTTTAAGAGAAACGGCGCTTATGCGGAGTATGCTATTATGCCCGTTTATGGGCTTTGCGAAAAGCCTGCAAACGTTTCCTATGAGGCCGCCGCCTTGTGCGAGCCGCTCGGAGTGGCTCTCGGAACGCTTAAAAAGGCGCACGCAAAAGCAGGGCAAACGCTTCTGATCTTCGGAGCGGGCTCGATAGGTCTTTGTATGCTTGCGGTCGGCAAGGCGCTGGGAATGAGGAAAATAGTTGTTGTTGCAACAAAACAAAACCGTCTCGCAACCGCTAAGGAAATGGGGGCTTATGCCACCATCGCAACCCGCGAGCAGGATCTCTTTGATGAGATGAAAAAGCTTCATCCCGATGGAACCGACGTTATAGTTGATGCAACGGGTGCCGAAGAATGCATAGGGGCATCCTTTAAGCTCGCAAAAAAGGGAGGGGTCGTGGCTCTTGCTGGCTATGGC
>JAZORV010000146.1:0-1410 GCA_045656785.1 Acutalibacteraceae bacterium
ATAAGAGAAAGCATATCACCCATTCCGAGGATACGAGAGGTCATTCTATCAGGATGAAATTCCTCAAGGTCATCCATCTTTTCGCCTGTACCTGCGAATTTAATTGGTTTGCCGGTAACCGCCTTAACGGAAAGCGCCGCACCACCTCTGGTATCGCCATCGAGCTTTGTTAAAATAACACCGCTGATTTCAAGAAGGTCATTAAAAGCTTTAGCGATATTAACAGCATCTTGACCAACCATCGAATCGATAACGAGCAAAATCTCATGAATATCGATAGCTTCCTTAATTCTCTCAAGCTCACCCATCAGTTCTTCATCTATATGAAGACGGCCTGCAGTATCGAGAATCATAAAGTCATGACCATAATCTCTGGCATATTTTAATGCTTCTTTAACGGTTTTCTCGGGATTTTGAGTTCCTTTTTCAAAAACAGGAACGTTTACCGATTCACCAACCACCTTCAACTGGTCAATAGCTGCAGGACGATATATATCGCAAGCAACGAGCATAGGTCTATGTCCCTGCTTTTTGAGCATTTTTGCAAGCTTTGCGCTATGGGTTGTTTTACCTGATCCTTGCAAACCGCACATCATAATAACGGTCGGAATTTTAGAAGATGTATTAAGTCTTGCTTTTTCGCCACCCATGAGAGCTGTTAATTCATCACGGACGATTTTAACAACCATCTGAGGAGCAGTAAGGCTTTCCATAACCTTTTCGCCGATACATTTCTCGGTTACTTTATTCGTAAAATCCTTTGCTACCTTATAGTTAACATCGGCTTCAAGCAAAGCCAAGCGAACCTCTCGCATAGCTTCTTTAACGTCTTTTTCATTAAGTTTTCCCTTGGACCTCAAGCGCTTAAAAACGCCCGAAAGCTTATCTGATAAATTATCAAAAGCCATGCTTTAGTTCACCTCTTTTTATCTTGATATTAGCTCAATTATTTTTTCGAGCTTTTGTTTTTTTGCAGGATCAGTTTCTTTTTCTTTAATATCTCCCAAGGCTTCTATCGCGGTTTCGAGCTTTGCATCAAGCTCCGACAAACGAAGCTTATCTTCAAGAGCATCAAGCTGATTTTGAGCACGATGAATGATATCCATAGCTCCTTGGCGAGAAATATTTAAGTTTTCAGATATCTCGGAAAGAGATAAATCTTCATTATAATAAAAATCCAAAGCATCGCTTTGCTTCTCGGTCAGCATTTTTCCATAAAGATCGAGCAGACGCGAGTAATTCAAGTCTTTAGGCATAACATCACCCTTTAACGAATGGTATTATAACACAATAAACGCCTTCTGTCAAGTATTTTTGCTTTACACCTATTAATTTCATTGAATTTCTAATTATGGTCAATTATCAGAATTATACATTAATTTTTTTAAGTTTAACTTTGAATATTAACAA
>JAZORV010000147.1:0-9543 GCA_045656785.1 Acutalibacteraceae bacterium
CCTGTTATAACCTGCCTGCGATTCATTAGCTTCAAAAGCTCTTTATCTCCCGAAATATCTGCAATATTTCCGTTGTCGGCTTCTTTTACAAAGTCCTCGAAGGAATCCTTAATTTTGCTATCGATAAGCTCGAGATCAACAGCCTCGGTATCGTTATACGCCTCGATTTGCTCAAGATCTTTAATAGCCGCTTCCAAATCCTCTATTCTCTTAGCATCGGCGGCATCCGATTCGGATCGGTAAACGTTGGCTATTGCTCCGTTTTTTTCAATCTTTCCGCCATCAGAAACATTATAGCTTATCACGCCATCTTTATCGGTTGTGATAATTTTTTCATCTCTTATTGCAAAGGCGGTTATATCGATCCCATTATAGGTTTCATAATGTATGACCGCGCCGGTTGTTATAGGATTATAAAGGGATTGATAAAGCTGAAAGCAAATAACGAACGCTATAAGGGCAGCGCATATAATTTTGATGATTTTCAGCCCTGAATTTCCGTTCATATAAATCCCCTTTCCTTTAAAACATTTATCGCTTTTTCTTTTATATCCTCTTTTTCGGGGTATAAAAGAACGTTATCCTCTCTTTTCGAGAACCATGTTATCTGTCGCTTGGCATAGCGCCTTGTTGCTCTTTGAAGGTTTTCTGTTGCTTCTTTGAGCGATATATCACCATCAAGATAAGGATACATTTCCTTATGCCCGATAGCCTGACCCGAGCCGATATCGGAGGTTTTAAAGCGAAAATCCTCCGCCTCCTTCAAAAGCCCGTTCTGAAGCATAATTTCTACGCGCTTATTAATTCTTTCATAGAGCTTTTCTCTATCCCAATTTATGAAAAATCTAACCGTTTCATAGCGCGATGGCTTGGCTTTGGATAAATCGTTATGGCGGCTGAAGGGAATTCCCGTTGCCTCATATACTTCGAGCGCTCTTATTACTCTTCTTGTGTTATTTACCTCGATTTTTTCTGCCGCCGCAGGATCAACGCTTTTTAGCCTATCATATAAAGCTTCGGCTCCGTTTTCTTTAAGTTCTCTTTCGAGCCTCGCTCTGATTTCGGTATTTCCGCAATCGCTTAGCTCAACATCATCGCTTAAAGAATCAATATAAAGCCCCGTTCCTCCAACGAGAATCGGAATTTTGCCTTTATCCCAAATTTCCTTTATTTTCTGATGGGCAAGCTCCAGATAATCGGCAAGCGAACTGCTCCCCCCGACCTCTAAAAAGCCCATCATATGATGAGGAACACCATCCATTTCTTTTTCATCGGGTTGGGCTGTTGCGATAGGTATACCTTTATATATCTGCATGGAATCGGCGGAAACAACCTCTGTTTTCAAAGCCTTGGCGAGCTCGACTCCGAGCCCTGTTTTACCGGAAGCGGTGGGGCCTGAAACAATTATAAGCTTTATCTTTTCCATCCCCATTCACCTTCCTTTAAAATATTATTGAATTCTTCCGAACATTTTTTCAAGCTGAGAGCGAGTCAGTTCGATTGCGACCGGTCTGCCATGGGGGCAATAGCGAATTTTAGGATCGTTCACAGCCCTTTTAGCAAGCTCAATAAGCTGAGCTTCGTTAGAAATTGCTCCCGCCTTGCAAGCGGCTTTGCAAGCGATGGTATGATAAATCCTATCAAGCTTTTCTATTTCTGCCACACCCTTTTGCGAAAGGCTTTCTGCAACCTCGCTTAAAAGGGAGGAATAATCTTCACCCGCCAATTTTGAAGGAACGGCGCGAAGAATAATAGTTCCATCTCCGAAATCCTCTATATCGAAGCCCGCCTCTTCGAGCTTTTCTATATTCTCAACTATGCTCGAATATTCATTTTTTTCCAAGGAAACAGCGGCAGGAGTTAATAACAACTGCTGATGCTCGCGAGCAGTCAGCTTCAATTCCTCGAAAAGGATTCTCTCGTGGGTTGCATGCTTATCTATAAGAAGCATCTTTTCTTCTGCTTCAGCAACGATATAGGTCCTGAAAAGCTCGCCGACAAATCTTATTTCTATTTCGTCTTTTTCTTCGGGCTTTATCGGCTCCTCATTATTTTTCGGCTCTTCGGAGATATCCTTTGAGAAGATAACACCCTTAAGCCCTGATTCGTTTTCAAAGACGTTTTTCTCCTCTAAAACAGAGTTATTTCCCTGAGGCAAATCATCCAAAAGAGAAAGCAAATCTGATATTTTTTCCGTATTTTTCTTCGTCTTATCCGACGCCGATTTTGGTGCCTCCTTTATCTTTACGGGGGAGATCGGCTTTTCTTCATTCTTATTTCTGACGTCGATATTTAAGAAGAAATCCTCGCTTTTGGGCTTTTCAATAGGCAGTTTCTCGGTTTTAGCTTTAGGAGAATCCGCCATTTCGCGAAGAAATTCATCGGTTGTCATTCTGATTTTGGTTTTCTCGGTTTTTAAGCTGATCTCAGGGCGAGAGGTATCCCCCTCGAGAGCGTTTTTAACACCATAATGAACGCAATCAAAGATTCGGCTTTCATCCGAAAAGCGCACCTCGGTTTTCGCAGGATGAACGTTAACGTCGACAACGCCGAAGGGCACCTCGAGATTTATAACGCAATAAGGGAATTTCCCAACCATTGCGGAATTTTTATAACCGGCATCGAGCGCTGCCATAACGCATGCGGATTTAACGAATCTTCCATTTAAGAAAACTATCTGCAGATTTCTGTTCGGGCGGCATTTAAAGGGCTTGCAGATAAGGCCTGAAACCCTGATTCCGTTTACCGAATAATCAATGGGCATAAGCCCTGCTGCGGCATCTCTGCCCAAAACCGCATAAACCGCATCGATAAGCTTTCCATTGCCCTGGGTTAAAAGCACCTGCTTGCCATCCCTTATAAATCTGAAGGAAATTTCGGGATGAGAAAGCGCCATTCTATCAACAACCGCGGCAACGTTTGCCCCTTCCTTAATATCCTTTTTCAGGAATTTCATTCTGGCGGGGGTATTATAAAAAAGCTCTCTGATTTCAATAGTTGTTCCGTCGGCACAGCCTGCTTCATCATAATAAACCTCTGTTCCGCCTTCTATTACGTATCTCGTTCCGATAGCACCTTCGCGAGTTTTGGTATGCATTTCTACCTTTGCAACCGTGCTGATAGCGGCAAGCGCTTCTCCTCGGAAGCCGAGAGTGCCGATGCTATCGAGGTCCTCTGCTTTAGAAATTTTGCTCGTTGCATGGCGAAGAAAGGCGATCGGAACCTCCTCAAAGGGAATTCCGCAGCCATCATCGGTTACGCGGCAATAAACGATTCCGCCGCGCTCTATCTCAACAGTTATATGCCGAGCGCCCGCATCTATTGAATTTTCGATAATTTCCTTTATTGCTGAAGCGGGTCTTTCAACCACTTCTCCCGCCGCTATAAGCTCAGCGGTTTCTTTGCTTAAAAGATTAATTTTCGGCATATTTTTCCTTCCTTTAGTTTATCGTTTTTGCCTTTTCTATGATGGCATTAAGCTCGGAAAGAGCCTCCATCGGGGTCATATTATTAACGTCGGTAAGCTTTAGTTCCTCAATGAGCATCGAAGCAGAGTTTTGGAAGAAGGATATCTGTCCGTTATCCTCGGGCTCGCCATAAGCCTTTCGAGGAGCCGAGCCTTCCGCCTCCAAAGAAACCAAAACCTGCTTTGCGCGATTGATAACAGAAGAAGGAATACCCGAAAGCTTTGCAACCTCGATTCCATAGCTTCTATCCGCTCCGCCTCGCATAATCTTGCGAAGGAAGGTTATATCATCACCGCGTTTTTTAACGGTTATATTATAATTTTTAACCCCCTTAACCTCATCCTCAAGGCTTGTAAGCACATGATAATGGGTTGCAAAAAGGGTTTTTGCGCCAAGCTTCTTTTTATCGGCGCAATATTCTAAAACAGCCCTCGCGATGGACATTCCATCATAAGTAGACGTTCCTCTGCCTATCTCATCAAGAATAAGCAAGCTTCTCGATGAAGCATTTTTGAGGATATAAGCCACCTCGCTCATCTCAACCATAAAGGTTGACTGCCCCGAAGCCAAATCATCCGATGCGCCAACTCTTGTAAAAACGGCATCAACAATCGGGATATTGGCGACGCTTGCGGGAACGAAGGAGCCTATTTGCGCCATTATGGAAATAAGGGCAACCTGCCTCATATAGGTTGATTTACCTGCCATATTGGGGCCGGTTATTATCATGCAACGGTTCTCGTTTTCATCGAGAAGAGTATCATTCGGAACGAAGGCATTTTTGCTTATAAGCTCAACAACGGGATGTCTGCCCCCCGTTATGGAAATTTTGCCCTCCTGATTTAAGGCGGGTCTTGTATAGTCGTTAGAAACTGCGACCTCCGAAAGGGATGCAACAACATCGAGCCGAGCTATAGCATCGGCGGTTTTGAGGATTCTCTCCCTCTCTCCTGCCACTTGACGCCTTAATTCATCAAAAATCTGGAATTCGAGCTGATTTGCTCTTTCTCTTGCGCCCAAAACTCGGCTTTCGAGATTTTTGAGCTCATCTGTTATGTATCTTTCGCAATTAACGAGGGTCTGCTTTCTGATATAGGTTTCGGGAACCTCTCCCTTAAAGCTGTTTGGAACCTCGATATAATAACCGAAAACTTTATTATAGCGAACCTTTAAAGCCTTGATACCCGTAAGCTCGCGCTGCTCGTTTTCAATTCTATAAATTATATTCTTGCCATCGGTGAAATCGAAACGAAGCTCATCAAGCTCTTTAGAATAACCCTCGCGGATGATTCCACCTTCTCTTACTAAGGTTGCGGGATCTTTTGCCACTACGTCTCTGATTTTAAGCATAACATCCTCTAAAGGATCGATGCTTTCTCTGATATTTGAAAGCAATTTAGATGAGCATCCCGAAAGATTTGCAAGAATTGAGGGGAAACAGGAAATAGTATCGGCTAAAGTGTTAAGTTCCTTCGGGTTTGCCGAGCCATAGATGACCCTTGTCATAAGTCTTTCAATATCCTTAACGCCCGAAAGCACTTCTCTTATTTCGCCTCTTATCATCGGCTGAGAATAAAGCTCTTCAAGAGCATTAAGACGGGATGTTATTTCCGCCATATTAACAAGCGGCTGCTCGAGCATTCCTCTGAGTCTGCGCTTGCCAAGGGCGGTTTTTGTTTTATCAATAACCCATAAAAGCGAGCCTTTTTTGCTTCCTCTCATGGTTTCAAGAAGCTCAAGATTTCGCATTGCGCTGATATCGAGGCGCATATATTGGTCATCTTTATAAAAATCAATTTTATCAATTATCTCAAGGCCTGCTTTTCTTGTTTCATAAAGATAGCAAAGCGCGGAGCCCAATGCGATAAGGGCGGGAGAATCCTCCCCTATTCCCAATTCTTCGGGAGTTAAGACCTTGAAATGCTCAAGAACTATTTCCTTTGCAGTTTCCTTTAAAAAATCCGATTTTGGGCGGGCGGTCAGCCTTGTTCCGATGCGAAGATGGGCAAATTCCGCAATATCATCATAGAGAATATCCCCTTCGGGGGCTATCATTTCGGTTGGGGCGAATCTTCCAAGCTCGCCCTCGATTCTGCCCGAAGCATCATTTCCCAAAACCTCGGTTAAATGCAGAAGCCCCGTTGAAGCATCAACAAAGCATGCGCCACAGCCACCATCCTTAAAGAAAAGGGAGCAAAGATAATTATTTCTGCCCTCATCGAGCATGGAATCATCGATGGCGGTTCCCGGAGTGAGGGTTCTTATAACCTCTCGGCGAACAATACCTTTTGCGGCAGAAGGGTCTTCAACCTGCTCGCAGATAGCAACTCTATATCCCCTCGAAACCAGCTTTGCGGCATAAGGCTCATAGCTATGGAAGGGAACGCCGCACATGGGCGCTCTTTCCTCCAAGCCGCAATCTCTGCCCGTTAAAGTAAGCTCCAATTCAGCCGAAGCGATTTTTGCATCATCGAAAAACATCTCATAAAAATCGCCTAATCTGAAAAAGAGGATACAATCGGGATTATCATTTTTAATTTCAAGATATTGCCTCATCATCGGAGATAATTCAGCCATATTTTTTACACCTGTCCGTTTATAAATTTCTTTTAGTTTATCTTCTTAAGCCAAATAAAGAGAAATTAAGCTTGTTGCTTTAATCTTTCTTTTGAACATAAACCTTTTTCTTAAAGGAGAGGATTTTCGAAAAAGCTTCGGTTTTGAGGAGCGCGGAAGGCTTTGTGCCTTTTGCACTCCGAAAGGCTGAAGATCTTCGAAAAGCCGCCCTTTAAGCAAGCTTAAATTTTATGAATGAGGCCTCTTAATGACAGCCTGCGCAGGATGAGCAATTTCCGCTACAGCCGTCCGAAATCTCGGCGGTATCGGGGTCTGCTCCTGCGGCGCAAGCTAAGATAAGGCCATAAATCTTATCAACAACGCCATCAAGCTCTTTTTTGGAGGTTTGATATTTAATCATACTCTCGTTTGCCATAATTTTAGAATAGATAGCTCTCATATCCTCATTGATCTTCTTGAGCTTTTCCTCATCCTTTTCTTCCTTTGTGAGCTCGGCATCGAGGTTTATTCTCATAAGGTTAAATTCGCCGATATCGGTTTGGAGCTCTTCATCGTTATCGTTGGCTTCCTTTGCTGCCATATAGGTTTTATAAGCCTCTTCCTCTTGTAAAAGGCGACATAATTCTCTTGTTTTTAAAATAATTTCTTCCATTTTTTTATTTCTCCTTTTTATTCTATGATCTCCGCTTCTAAGCAGGAGCTCAGTTTATTTATTTTAACCGTTTTAAAGGTTCCTATAAATGATTCATCGCCAGAAATTTCAACAACCGTATTGCCGAAGCTTCTGGCGGCGATGGTGCCATCCATTCTTCCCGTTTCCTCGCATAAAACTCTCAGCGTTTTTCCAACCTCGCCTTTAGATATTTCATCCGATATCTCATCCTGCGCTCTTAAAAGCTCGGAAAACCAGATTCCCTTTTCCTTTCGGGAAACGGGGTCGGGCAGTTCGGCGGCGGGAGTTCCGTGCCTCGGAGAATAGATAAATGTGAAAAGGTTTTGGAATTTAACCTCTTTTATAAGCGTTAGGGTTTCAAGGAAATCCTCATAGGTTTCTCCGGGGAAGCCGACGATAATATCGCTCGAAAGGGATATATCGGGCATTATCTCCTTGGCATATTTGATAAGCTCCAAATAAGATGCCCTATCATAATGGCGATTCATTGCTTTTAAGATCCTATCCGAACCGCTTTGGAAGGGCAAATGCAAATGTCGGCAGACCTTTTCGCAATCCCTCATAGCATCTAAAAGCTCTTTAGTGCAATCTCTCGGGTGGGATGTCATAAATCTTATTCTGAAATCGCCTTCGATATCGTTTATAAGCCTTAAAAGCTTTGCGAAATTGATTCCGTGAGCCTCGCCCTTGCCATAAGAATTAACGTTTTGGCCGAGAAGAGTTATTTCCTTATAGCCCTTATCTGCAAGCTCCTTAACCTCGGCTATTATATCCTCGGGCGCTCTTGAGCGCTCGCGACCTCTGACATAAGGCACGATACAATAGGTGCAGAAATTGTTGCAGCCATACATTATCGGTACCCAAGCCTTGAAGCTTCCGTCGCGATAAATTGGGAAGCCCTCTGCGATATCGTTTTCTCTTTCTTCTAAAGCAAAAATTCGATTTGAGCCCGAAATTCGTTTGTAGATATATTCGGGCAAGCGCCAACGGCTATAGGTTCCGAGGACGATATCAACGTAAGGAAAGCTTCGCCTTAATCTTTCGGCATTTTTCTCCTGCTGAGTCATGCAGCCGCAAATGATTATAAGCATTTCGGGGTTGGCTTTTTTATATTTTTTCAAAACCCCGATATTGCCCCAGACTCTATCCTCCGCGTGTTCTCTCACGGCGCAGGTATTAAACAAAACAAGGTCGGCGCTCTCGGGCTCTTCGATAAATTCGAAGCCCATCGCCTGAAGTTCACCCTTCATCCTCTCGCTATCGCTGACGTTTTGCTGACAACCATAGGTATGGACAAAAGCTTTGGGGGCTCTATTGAGGCTTGCCATAAGCTTTTCACGGCAAAGCTTTATATATGAATTTTGCTCCTCCAGCTCTTCGGGAGAGGGCAGGTTTTTCTTTACATCTTCCAAATAAATTCACCCATTTGAATAGTAAATATAATTAATCTATATTATTATACTATAACTAATGAATTTCTTCAAGATATATTTTGAATTTTATTTTAGAAAAAAACAAAAACCGAAAAGAAATACTCTCTTCGGCTATTGTGGACCTAATTTAATTTTTCTTTATTTACTCTCCGAACTCTACTTTTATTTGTTCATTGACCTTTGCGTCCATTCCTTCAGGTAACAAAGCAATGTCGTCCTCTTTGATGGAAATAGTTGCAATATCGCTTTTCTCGCCATATTGCGGAAAGTTTACAAGCCATGAAGATTTGATACACCTTTCATCGCATATCCAGCCCTGCATGCCTTTATGCACACCATCTTTTGCATATTTTTCTTTTTCAACTATTACTTCAACACAGTCCATCATTTTCATTTTTTATTTACCTCCATACGGCGTGTTTAAGTTTATTTTTCCATTTGGCAAAACCAACCATCCTGTGATAAAACTCACTTTTTCATACGTATCTTTTCGATATATCTCCACTCTTATGCTTATTCTCTGACCATATTGGTTAAGAACTCCTATCTTATAATCCCCTTCGATGTATTTATTTTTTGCTTGTTTTTCAATTTCTTGTTGCAACCATTTTGCATCAGCTATCGTATATCCCCAGTTTTCAAAAATTATGTTTTTTCCATGTTTATAGAAGTTTTGAGGATCAAATAAATACGGATTAAATTTGTTATAATCGCTTTGCGCTGTTGCTTTTTGCATGACTTCATTAAAATCAATAGGTTCTAAAACACAGTGGCAAAACGGATGATGAGGATGTTTGGGCTTGTTGTCTTCCCTAAACCAACATCCATCAAGATTTAGACACTCATCACAGTGATTTTCACTAAGGTTTCTATGCACCCATTCAACCCATTTTGATCCTTTTTTCCTAATTGAGCTTCTATCTATTTGATAGTTTCCGAATGAATCCTTATATATTGGCGAAACTCTGTATTTAAAAAAAGGTGCGCCTCTTGATCTTTCCTTTCTTTGTGGATTCTCGTTTGGTTCTACGTATGTTTTATCAACATAACAATAGTCCGATCGTTTACTTTTTGGCATTTGTATTCTCCTTTAGTTTTTAATTGCAAGAACAAAAGTCCTTTCACTTACAGAATACAAATTCAAAAAAGTTGCTGTTTTAAATGCAACATTGCGGAAATATTAACAATTTGTTTGCATTTTCTTACGTATTTGGTTTACCTCATCATACTATAATGAATTCCATTCTTCAAGATATATTTTAAATTTTCTTAAAAGAAATCGGGGTATTGCAACAAATGATTCAAAAAAATCAAAAAAAATATTGACAAACGATTTTTAATGTGATAATATTTATAGGCTGACGTTTGGAGAGATACCGAAGTGGTCATAACG
>JAZORV010000148.1:0-1935 GCA_045656785.1 Acutalibacteraceae bacterium
AGTTATTGCCGTAATAGTTATATCGAGTCTTAATGGCTCGGATGGAGATGATAGCTCGAACGGATCTGACCTCTCGGTTGAAATTTCAAGCGAGCTTATCCTTAATGAAGAGCAAGAACCCATAAAAACCGAAAACTTTATAGGAAAAACAGAGAGCTTTGTTAAAGAATTTTTAGCAGAGCAGGAGATAGAGGGCGTAACGGTTGTCGTTGTAGAAGAAGAATTTAACGATAAATTTGAGCGCGGCCAGATATATAAACAAGAACCCGCAGAGGGAGAAAACCTTACGGAAACCTTGCAGATATACATAAGCCGAGGCCCTAAGGAAATAACCCTCCCTGATTTTGTTAAGGATAAAACAGATTATAAGGATGCTCAGATAAAGCTCCTCGAAATGGGAATTTATCCCGATAATATCGAATTTGATGCAACCTCCAAGCTTGGAATGGAAACCAACGTTATCTACGAAATGGAGCCCAAAGCAGGAACAAAAATCAGCGTTAACGATAAGGTCGTTTTGAAATATTATCGCGAGGTTGGCGATATTGAAGTAATAGATTTCACTAAGTATAATTATTATACTCAGATTGAAGGTCGTCGCGATTTCGCCGATTATAATTTTGAAATAGAAGGCGAGTATTTTGAGAATGCTTCGCGTTATCCTAAGGGCAAGGTTATAAGCCAGTCCATTCCCGCAGGAACAACCATTTCCAATACGGATACTATCGTGCTGAAAATAAGCCTCGGCGTTCCTCCTTCAATGCCTAACCTTTCGGGATATTTGAAGAGCGATGCAAAGGCTATACTCAACGATCTCGGAATAGAAAATATTTCTATCGTTGAGCAATATCATTCCACGATCGCCGTAGGAAAGGTCATCAGCACGAATCCCGCCGTAGGTGTTGCTATAACAGGCCCCGTAACCCTTTATATCAGCCGAGGAGAGAGACCCGTAGCGTCCGTTCCCGACGACGTTTCCTCTCAAGCTCCCGTAGTGAGCGAGATCCCAAGCGAGCCCGAGGAAGTGGTTTCGAGTGAGCCGAGCTCCTCAAGCGAAATCGTAAGCTCTTCTTCGGACGTTTCGACAACTTCGTCCGAAATCGAAGCAATACAATAAAAAATAGTTGACTTTGCAGAAAATTTCTGTTATAATACTTTGAGCGTTAAAAAAATAACGTCCTTGCTGCGCTAAATTTTCCGCAGCGCAGCCATTAGACCAAAAGGAGGTGCAATTAGATGACTACCAAGTATGAAGCCGTTATGGTTTATAGCCTCAAAAACGGTGAGGAAGCCGCTACAGCACTGCAGGAGAAATTCGAGCAGTTGATAGTAGCTAACGGTACTGTTGAGAGCATCGATGCATGGGGCAAGCGTCGCTTGGCTTATGAAATCGATTATCAGCAGGACGCTTACTACGTTCTCTTCAACTTCGAAGCTAACGAGAGCTTCCCTGAAGAAATGTATCGTGTGGCAAAGATCACCGAAGGCGTTTTAAGAACAATGATCGTTAAAAAGTAATTAAAAGGGAGAAACCAAAATGCTTAATACCGCAGTTTTAATGGGCAGACTTACTGCCGACCCCGAGCTTAGATACACTACCTCTAATATCCCCGTAACAAGCTTTACTTTGGCTGTTGACCGCGCATACAAAACAGGTGAAGAGCGTCAGACCGATTTTATCAATATCGTTGCTTGGCGCCAGAGAGCCGAGTTTGTTTCAAAGTGGTTCAAGAAAGGCCAGCTCGTTGCAGTTGAGGGATCTATTCAGACCCGCAGATATCAGGATAAGGATGGAAATAACAGAACAGCTTTTGAGGTTGTTGCAAATAATGTTCATTTTGCGGAGAAGCGTGATGCATCTGCCGCCCCCGCAAACGATGGCTTTGCAGCGGCTCCTGCTCCGTCCTTTTCTAACACCGGCGCTGATGATTTTTC
>JAZORV010000149.1:0-7638 GCA_045656785.1 Acutalibacteraceae bacterium
TGACAGATTCTTTGGTTCAGCTCGAAAGCACAAGGCGGGGATTTATCGCAAACGTTTCGCATGAATTAAAAACCCCGATGACCACCATCGGCGGATTTATAGATGGCATAATCGATGGAACTATCGCTGAAGAAAAACGCAATGAATATCTTCAGATAGTCAGCACAGAAGTGAAGCGACTTTCGAGACTCGTTCAATCAATGTTAGGACTTGCAAGGCTTGAATCAGGAGAAACTAAACTTAATCCAACCGAATTTGATATTGCTTCTATGCTGATTGATATAGCACTCGCGCAGCAGCAGATGATAGAGGCCAAAGAGCTTGATATAGAGGGCCTCGATAAGCTTCCGAAATTAATGATTCATGCCGACAGAGACCTTATCCATCAGGTGGTTTATAATCTCGTTGATAATGCGGTTAAATTTTCTGATGTTGGTGGAAAAATAGTGTTCGAGCTCGCAGAGCAGAGAAATAATATCCTCTTTAGTATAAAGAATACGGGCGAGGGCATCGCCGAAACTGACCTTCCTTATGTTTTTGAGAGATTTTATAAATCAGACAGGGCAAGGTCCAAAGTGAAGGATAGCACAGGCTTAGGTCTGTTTATCGTTAAAACCATTATTGATATCCATGGCGGAGAGATATTTGTTAAGAGTAATCCTGATTCTTTTACGGAATTCAGTTTTTATCTGCCGAAAAATAAATAGCATAGGAGAAAATGAATATGGATGAATTCGAGAATAAAATGCATGAACCCGAGAATGAGCCAATAGAAAATACGGAATCCGAAAAGGCTCAGGAACCCGAAATTGAAGCACAAGAGCCTTCAGAGGAGCAGACACGAAACGAAAACGAGAGAAGTTTTGACCCGTTTGGTGACGGGGAATATACTCCACCTTATGAGGCTCCAAAAACTTATGGCTACGATGCTTACGGCAGACCTTACACTCCTCAGGAACCACCAAAAACGTATTATGAGCCGAGACCCGAAAAGGCTAAGAGTAAAGGGCTTTTCGTCTTTTGTATTTTGTTGTCTGTCGTCCTGACTGTTGTTCTCATTTGTTGCGTAGGCTACATTGTGTCAAGAAAGCCTAAAAACAGTAGCGAAGGCGATAAGCACGTTACAAACTCTGTTCCAAGCGTTGAGCTTTATGAGCGTCCTGAAAATGATGAAGAGCTCGCTGTAAATTATACTGATGCAATGAATTCTGTGGTAGAATCGGTTGTCGATATCCTCGTTTATAGCCCTACGGATGATAGCCTCAGAGGAAGCGCGAGCGGAGTTATATATTCCGAGGATGGATATATCGTAACTAACGATCATATCTATGAATCGGTTCCGAGCGCTAAATTCGTTGTTAGATTATATGATGGTACAGAGCATTATGCAAGTTTTGTTGCGGGCGACGTCAGAAGCGACCTTGCCGTTATAAAATTTGATGAAGAGATTGAAGGCCTCGTTCCTGCAACCTTCGGAGATTCGAATGCATCGGTTATCGGAGAGCCTGTTATCACGGTTGGCTTCCCCTTCACTTATGGAGAGAGCGCAACTGTTACCCACGGTATTCTCTCTGCGGTTGATAGAAGAGTTTCAAGCTCCACGACTAACTATGCTTCAACCTTCCTGCAGACTGACGCTACCATAAATCCCGGAAACTCGGGAGGTGCGCTTTGCAATATGTATGGTCAGGTTATCGGCATAACCTCCTCAAAGCTTGCGGGTGATGAATATGATGCGGTTACTTTTGCTATTCCGACCTCAACTATGAAAATGGTAGTTGATGGGCTTATTAAGGACGGTTGCGTTGCTGATAGAGCAAAGCTTGGTATAACATATACGGAGATTGGCTTCTTAACTGCTGATGCTCTTAATATGCCTCGCGGCGTTATGATTCAATCGGTTAGCGAGGATAGCGATCTCAGCTCCTTTGGTTTCACAAAAGGAGATATTATAACCAATGTAAACGGAACTGAAGTTTTAAGCTCCAATACCCTTCTTGATGTTGTCGATTCCTCAAAAGCGGGGGATGAAGTTGAGCTTACCATTTATAGAGCCTCTAAGGGTGAAGAAGAAACTGTTACGATAAAAATGCTTTCAGATGAGGGTGTTTCCAGTTATACAACCAAAAAGCAAAATAACGATTATAACATTCCTTTTGGATTTTAAATGATGAATCAAAGCGCCTCTTTTCGGATAGCCGAAAGAGGCGCTTTGTGTATTTTTCTGTGCTTTTAGTATAATATAGAAGGGAAGGAAGTGTGGAAAATGGATAAAAAGAAAAAACGAGTTTTGATGGGAACGGGTGTGATCGTTGCTTCTGCCGCTGCTGCCGCGTTAGCCTCTTATGGAGTAACGAAGCTTCTTTTGAAGATTGCGCTTGATCGAGAAGCACCTAATAATAAAATCGGAGAAATGAAAATAGCAAGAAAAAGAGTCAGCGGAATCGATGATAAGGATATCTTTTATAAAGAGATGGCTGAGGGCGAAACCGCCCTCGAGCGTCACGAATGCGAAAGCATTAAGATTGCCTCATTTGATGGCATTGAGCTTGTCGGGCATTGGGTGCCATCCATTAATGCCGAAAGAACTATTATTGCGATGCATGGGTGGAGATCTTCCTGGAAAAGGGATTTCGGTGCTATTTCAGATTTTTGGTATAATAGCGGCTGTAATGTTCTTTATATCGAGCAAAGAGGTCAGAATAACAGCGGCGGAGATTATATGGGCTTCGGTCTTATCGAAAGATATGATTGCATCGAATGGATAAAATGGGTTAAGGAAAATAAAAACGATGCTTTGCCTATATATCTTTGCGGAATTTCTATGGGAGCCACAACCGTTCTTATGGCTTCGGGTCTTGGGCTTCCCGCAGAGGTAAAGGGGATTGTTGCCGATTGCGGATTTACATCGCCTCACGAAATCTGGAGGCACGTTGTTAAAAATAATCTTAAGCTTTCTTTTGGGCTTATAGGAAAAATCGCCAACGATATGTGCAAGAAAAAGATAAGCTTTGGCTCGAAGGAATATTCAACCTTGGATGCTATGAAGGTTAATAAAACCCCCGTTTTGTTTATTCATGGTAGTGATGACCACTTTGTTCCGATAAAAATGACCTTTGAAAACTATAAGGCCTGCGTTGCTCCGAAAAGGTTGCTCGTTGTTCCCGGAGCTGAGCACGGAATGAGCTATTTTGTTGATAAAAAGCAATATGAAGAAGCATTTATGGCTTTCTGGAAGGATTTTGATTAAAAAAATCCGCCCATACCCCGGAAAGGGAACTGGGCGGAGCTTTTTGTTATCATCGGTTTTTAAAAAACTGATGATAAGATTTTGGAAACTATTGACATTAGGGGAGATATATTATAGAATATAAGCATGGAAAAATCATTAAAAGCCCGCTTTGCAGATAGAATTGCGGATTTCCGTTTGCCGCGATATGAAGAGCTGCCGAAGGTTGGGTTTTATCTCGAACAAGTAACAAGATATATAAACGGAATTTTGGCTCCTTTAGGATTTTCGGAGATAACAACGTCAATGGTCAGTAACTATGTTAAAAAAGGTGTTATCCCGCCTCCCGAAAAGAAGCTTTATTCGGCTGTGCATATTGGCTATCTCATTTTTATTAATATTGCAAAAATGGCGATGTCTATGGAGGCTCTCGAGCGTCTTTTGAAAAGGCAGAAAAGCAGATACGGCGCAGATATGGCTTATGATTATTTTTGCAATGAGCTTGAGAATATGCTGCTTTTTGTTGCGGGAATAAAAGACGAGCCCGAATACGTTGGAATAACGGATACTGAGGAAAAGGATCTTTTCAAAAGCGTTATAACAGCCTGTGCGCATATTATTTTTATCAGCAATTCATTGGAAGAAATGAATGATTAATAAAAAAGAAGGAAGATGAAAAAATGGATCAAAAGTATGAAGCTTTGTTTACCCCTTGGAAAATCGGTAACGTTGAGATAAAAAACCGAATCGTTTTATGTCCAATGGGCGGAACCTCTCTTTTCGGATGGATGGAGCATACAGGAAATCATTTCGATAAAGAAGCAGCAAAATTCTTTATCGAAAAGGCTAATAATAACGTTGGCCTTATCATTCCGGGCATTGCTCCCATAAGAAGTACGTTTATGGGGCAGTGGCTCTATCAGAATAAGAAAATGTTTAAAGAGCTGAAAGAGTTTATGGATGAAATACATAAAACGGGAGCAAAGCTCTTTATTCAGATAACCGCAGGAATGGGCCGTTCGTGGGCAGTTCCAACGCCTCTCGTTATGCTTCATAATGCCCCAATTATCCGCGATATTATAAAGCCAATTATCAATATTCCTTATCAGTCGGCAAGCCCGAGCGAGCTTCCTTCTCGTTGGTCTGATAAAATGACCTGCCGCGCGATAACAATTAAGGAAATTGAAGAAATAGTTGAGGCTTTCGCCAAAACCGCCGCTTTGTGTAAAGAGGCAGGTGTCGATGGCATTGAGGTTCATGCAGTTCATGAAGGTTATCTTCTTGATCAGTTTACTACCGAATATACAAATAAAAGAACCGATAAATATGGCGGCTCTTTTGAAAACAGATATAGATTTGCAACGGATATCGTGAAGGCAATCAAGGTTTCTTGCGGTGAAGATTACCCCGTGTCTCTTCGTTATTCTGTTCAGTCGAAGGTTAAGGATTTCGGCGTTGGTGCAGTTCCCGGAGAGGAATATGAAGAGCTTGGCAGAACGATGGAGGAGAGCGAAAAAGCGGCAAAATATCTTCAAGATGCGGGATATGATATGCTTAATGCAGATAACGGAACCTATCACTCCTGGTATTGGGCTCATCCGCCTATGTATATGCCTCAAAACTGCAATCTTGAGGATGTTGCTCATATCAAAAAGTTTGTTGATATCCCCGTTGTTTGCGCAGGAAGAATGGAGCCCGATGTCGGCGCAAAGGCAGTTGCTGAAGGTCTTATAGATGGCGTTGGCGTTGCAAGACAATTCTTAGCGGATGCAGAATGGGTAACAAAGCTGATAGAGGATAGGTTAGAGGATATCCGCCCTTGCATTTGTTGTCATAATGCTTGCTTTAATATGGCGCATTATAAGGGCGTTGCCAATGCTCAGAGCATCTATGATGCAAGCCATATAGCTCGTTGCGCTCTCGATCCGAGAGTTATGCAATCAGAGAAATATAAGATCATCCCCGCCAAAAAGCAAAAGAATATCGCGGTTATCGGAGGCGGTATTGGCGGTATGGAAGCCGCAATGGTTTGCGCTAAGCGTGGTCATAAGGTAACTCTTTATGAAAAGAGCGATAAGCTCGCCGGTGTTTTTATTGCCGCTGCAGCTCCTTCATATAAGGAAAAGGATAAGGCTCTTATTGCCTGGTATAATAGAGAAATCGGAAAATATGATATCAATATAAAGCTTAACACCGAGGTAACCGACGTTAAAGCTCTCGGCGCAGACGAAGTTATCGTTGCAACTGGCGCAAAAGCAAGAAAGCTTCCCGTTAAGGGCGCAGAATATGGAATCGAAGCGGTTGAATATTTGCTCAGAGAAAAGCAGGTTGGAGAAAATGTTGTTATCATCGGCGGTGGCCTTACCGGATGCGAAATAGCATATGAGCTTTATTTGGAAGGCAAAAAGCCTACGATTATCGAAATGCAAAACGACCTTATTGTTTCGGATAAAATTTGCCTCGCCAATACAAGCTTCCTTCGAGATTTCTTTAATGCAAATAAAGTTCCCGTTCATCTCGAATCTAAGGCGAGCGAGATAAGGGAGGATGGCGTAATAATAGTTAATAAGCAGGGAGAAAAAACCGAAATCCCTTGCGATAGCGTTGTTATTTCGGCAGGCTACGAGCCTGCTCCGATAGCAAAGGGAAGCCATATTCATATTATTGGCGACGCATCCCGAGTTGGAAGCCTCAGAACTGTTATATGGCAGGCTTGGGACAAAGCCATGAAACTTTAATGAAAGGGGAATAATTATGTTTTTAACAGAAGAACAAAAAGCGATATTAGAAGGTTCGAAAGGCGAAACCATGGCGAAGGTTATGAAAACCCTCGTTATGTATGGTGATGCCTTTGAGGCGGAAAAAATGGTGCCTGTTTCGAGCAAATATAACCATTTGGTAACTTCCTTCGGCCTTGGAGTTATGAGCCCTGTTTATGATCTTATGGATGAGCTTCTTAAAGCGGGAGTAAAATCAGGGCAGGAGTTTTCGGTTGACCCCAGACCTCTCGATAAAAATGTTCCCGCAAACCTTTTGCAAAAGCTTGTTTTTAATAAGTTTATGTATAATAAGCAGGATTTCTATGAGGATCAGCTTCAAAAATTAGGCCTTATGGATAAGGATGCTTTTACCTGCACTTGCTATATGGATGAGGTTGGAAATAAGCCTCTAAAAGGCGAGGTGCTTTCTTGGGCGGAATCCTCAGCTGTTGTATACGCAAACTCCGTTTTAGGAGCCCGATGCAATCGAAATTCGGGAATAGTTGACCTTATGGGCTCTATTGTTGGCTTCGTTCCTTATTTCGGTCTTTTAACAGATGAAGGCAGAAAAGCCTCCTGGATAGTAAAAATTGAAACCTCCAAAAAGCCAGAGGCTCAGCTTTTGGGCTCCGCTATCGGAATGAAGGTTATGGAGGACGTGCCTTACGTTATCGGTCTCGATAAATGGATAGGGGAAGAGCTTTCGGATGAAGCTTGCACATATCTTAAGGATTTCGGCGCCGCAACCGCTTCAAACGGAGCAGTTGGCCTTTATCATATAGACAATTTAACTCCCGAAGCCAAAGAGCAGGGAACCGAGCTTATAAACTCGGGCGCAAAGGAATATATTATAGATGATGCTGAGCTCGAAAGGGTTAAGAATAATTACCCGGTTATCTGGAAAAATCCCGATGCAAAGCCGAAACTCTGCTTTATGGGCTGCCCCCATATGAGCTTGCAGCAGCTCAAGGATTGGACGGATAAAGTTGAAGCAGGGCTTAAAGCGGCAGGCAATAAAAAGGTTGTTATCCCAACTGTTTTTACCGCTTCTCCCGCCGTTTTAAAGGAATTTCAAAAAACCGACTATGCCGCAAGGCTTAAAGCTACGGGCGTTATAACTTCTTATATCTGTCCGCTTATGTATATGAATAATCCGCTTTGCGCGAAGATGCCTGTCATAACGTCTTCTAATAAGCTCAGAACATATACAACCTCTCGTTATTATACAGATGATGAGATTTTAGTTCAGATAACAAAGGGAGGAGAAAAATAATGAAACAGTTTAAAGGAAGAGTTGTAACTCCGGGTAAGGCTCAGGCTAAAGCGAGAGTAACCAAAGGCGGCTTTAATACTTTAGCATCGCTTCAAAAGGCATTGCAGTTTGGCGATAAAACCGCAAAATGTAACGACCAGAATAACCCCGATCTTTTCGGCCTTGAGCTTGCAGGATATGCCCTCTGTTTGCCTCAGACCATAGGCTCAACAACGGGTGGACTTGTGCTTTATTGCGCAAGCGCCATGAAGCGTCAGCCTGCTTGTATGCTCTTTTCAAACCATATTGATTCGCTTGCTGCCGCAGGCGCGGTGCTTTCGGATGTATGGGTGGATGATATAAATATGCCTGTTATTGATTGCTTAGGCGAAGAATTT
>JAZORV010000150.1:0-10055 GCA_045656785.1 Acutalibacteraceae bacterium
CAAAGAAAACGCGTAAATCCGATCTTTAAAATCAGGTTCGGATTATCCGCGTTTGCTTAACAACGCTATTATGATAAAAAAGTCTTGACCAAATCGGTCAAGCCTTACTCTGTTTATTCTTCAAAAACAATAGTTGCTGCGGTATTCGGCAGCATTTCGATATACCACCATTTATTATTATAAAAATATTGAAGTTGTTCTTTTTCTTCTGCGGGATTTGATAAAATAAGCATCGTTTTCCCTTCTTCTTCGATCATAATGCCTTCTGTATAACAACGGATATTATTCGGAAATCCGAACATCGGTTTATCCGAGCGATCAAATTCAAGAGGATATATTTCAGCTTCGGGGCTAACCATTGCAAAATGACGAAAAGCCTTATATTGACCGCTATAAGATAAGCTGCCGTCGATACTGTTTCGGGTTACGAGACCTCCGCAAAAGAATGGTCCAACGTTTGGTCCGCCCGTTTCATCAAGCATCAGATTCCAGCCTGTAAACGAAGAATATCCAAGGCTCATAGCTCTTGTAACCATAGTAGTCCATTTGCACCAATCTGTCCCGTAATTTTCTAATAAACGAGGTCCGCCCTCAGTGAAATGAAGCTCCAAATTGGGGTATTTTTCTCTGAGAACTGCAGTTTGTTCAATACTTCCGCCATAGTAATGAAATGCCATTCCGTTACATTCGTTTTTAAGGTTGGGATATTCCGAAAGGCACCAATCAACGCGCGGAACACCGAGATAATCGTGGTCATAAATCCAAATTTTTATATTGATATTATTTTCATCAATTTTCTTTTTTAGAATACCGACAAATTTTGCTTCAATATCGGGATGCCAAATGCAGGCGGGCATTTTTCCGTTTTGGCTTGATTCGGTTTCATTTTGGGGAGTTATAGCATATAATTTTATGCCTTCGGACCTATAAGCCTTTATATATTTTATAAGATATTCGGCATAGCAATCGAGATGTTTTTCGCGCATATGACCGCCGCCAAGACTACCGCCCGTTTTCATCCAGGCAGGGGGCGACCATGGAGAAGCCAATAGCTTTAAATCGGGCTTTATCTCGAGAATCTCTTTGATTATGGGAATAATATATTCCTTATCTCGCTCGATTGAAAAATGTTCTAAAGCTATATCATCCTTAACGTCATCATAGGTATATATTTCGGCAGAATAATCGCTCGAGCCTATTGATAATCTTCCAACAGAACAATTAAGCCCCGAAGGAGAATAAATCTTTTTTAATATGCTTTGTCTTTCCTCTTTATCCATCAGAGAAAGATTATAGCAAGAGGAACCTGTTATTGCAACGCCGCATCCCTCAAATGGGCGACCGCTATTATTTTTATCGGGCAAAACTGTTGAGATTCCGGATAAGGATTCTCCGCAGAAAATGGGCTTTTCCATAAATTCGCCATAATTATTTGTTGCATACATTTTTGCTTTCATAATATCACCACTTAATTGTATTTTTTAATAATTATATCACCGAAAAACTTTAAAATAAATGTATTTTTTAATTAATATATTGTATTTTTTGGTTTTTAATGATATTATTATATTGGTGATAAAATGAATAATTTTCAAATGAACAATATAAATCTGATATTAAATAAAGCTATTATCCAAAATTGGAAAATAGACAGCTACAGCTACACCTTCGCTTCAAGACCCGACTATGGTTTGCTGTATCTCAACAAGGGACTGATAACCTACTATTTTGACGATTGCGTTATTGAATTAAAACCGGGCGATATGATTTATCTTCCTCGCGGCTGCTATTATTCGGTTACCTTCGATTATAAAAACAGCGAGGTTGAAAACATTTTAATTAATTTCGACGCTGTTGAGAATAAAACGCTCTTTGATTTCGAAAAACCGTCAGTTGTTTTAAGCGATACGAAAAAGGAGCTATATTCATCACTTTTAGAGCTTGCTCAAGAATATAATGATAATGGAGGAGCTTTTTATACGAATATGCTTCTTTACAAATGCCTTAATGAAATTTCCCAAATGATAGAGCATTCGGAAGGATTTGAGGAGCTTCTGCTATTTAAAAGAACGGCAGAAAAGCTTTCAAAGAATTTCGGCATCTCTATCGAGGATATTTGCTGCGAAACAAACATGAGCCGAAGCATATTTCAAAAAAAGTTTAAAAAATATCTGGGAGCTTCCCCCATTGAATTCAGAAACAAAAAACGTATAGAAGCAGCAAAGCTCCTTTTGGAAACCTCCGATATTTCATCCGATGAAATCGTTGATAAGCTGAAATTTTACGATAAGGCTTATTTTTATAAGGTCTTTAAAAAAGAAACCTCTTTAACACCTAAACAATATAGAGATAAATGCGCTAAATATTATTAAAAATATCAGGGCTTGACCGAAATGGTCAAGCCCTGATGTTTTTATTTAATTTTTCTGCCTTCTATATAGAAGCGCTTATCGTCGGCATGGCCCATCGAGAAGGTTTTTCTCGGCAACGAGCCATCTGCTACCACTGCGGGGAAAAGTTCGGCTTTTGCCATTCCATCGAAAATGAATCCAACGGTATTTTCTTTTTCACAAAGCTTATAAACCGCTTCCTCGCCATGGATATAATCCACCTCAACCTCAGGATTTTCCTTTACAAATTCATCAAGGTAGCCCTGGAGCGTTCCAACGGGGAGCTTGGAAACAGGCACCAAAGAAAGCTCGCTTTCTCCACTATTATCAATAACCGCAAACTTATGGGTCTTCTCCCCTTTTTCGCCTGCGTTTTTATCCATAAGATAAGAAACTATTTTTTCTTTAGAAACGCCAAACAAAACGCGATAGATAGGCTCAAATTCGATAGCGTCATTATGGATATTAACTATTTCAACAAGCGCGAATCGGTTAAGCTCATTCGGGTTTTGGTTATAACATTCTTTTGCGGTTGCGAGGGAATGGTTGCCATCGCCGACAGCAAAAAGAAGGTTATCCTTTATAAGCTCCGAAAGCTTTTGGTTTATTTTTTCCTGAGCATTTTCGAGAAGCCTGTATCCTTCTATATGTCCGCCATTTTTCATTAAATCGAAATCATAGAGCTTTGCATTTTTGCCTTCCCTCGCGGCGGATATAACCTTATCCTCAGGGTCATCGATAAAGAGAAGCACGTGAGGAAACTCAAGCGGAGCATCCTTTCTTATCTTGACCCTCGGAGGGATTCTTTCAACAACGGTTTTCTCTGTTGCTCTGATAAGGGCTGTTGAGCCGACGGTGTAATCATATTCCGAAAGGTCGATAAGGCCTAATATGCCACATCTTTTTCCGCCACCGGTTATTTCTCTTTCGATATAAACCATACTATTATCAAAAGTATCGAAAACTCCGCTTTCGAGATATTCATTCATAGTTTTGTTTATTTTAGGCGCGCGAGCTTCGGTTTCACCAAGATATATTTCGGGCAAAACGAGGTTGAGCGCAGAGGGGGCGTCCCCAACAGTTTTTTCAACATCCTGCCAGTATTCCTTATCGGAGGTGTATTGATCGCAAGCGATAACCGCCCATTTAGAAAAATCACCCTTCGGCAAAAGAATATTTGCGGGATAAAGATATTGCTTCATAAAAAAGTCTCCTTAAAATCGTAAGTAACATTATTTTATCACATCCGTTTCATTTTGTAAACCAATTTATGTAATATTCTTATCAATGATACTAACCTATAAAAGCAAACGCTTCAGGCTCAATATTGAATCTGAAGCGTTTTTTATTAATAGGACTCAAATCCTAAATCATAAAGATCTATACCTACATCGTAATTCTCAAAAAACTCACTTAAGCAGTCTAACATAAAACATATATTGACTTGCGTACTCTCTACTTGACTGACAAATGTGTAATTTGTATCGTTATAATCAATATATGTTAAAGGCGTTTTTGGGGTGAAAGTTTTTGCTTTTATTTTACCCTTTACATAGTCATCATAAACATTCTCACCAATTGATGAAAAGTATTCAAAATCATCTAAATCAAGTTCCGTAAATCTAAAATCGCCATAAGAATTATAGTAACTGTCAGAAATATAAACACTATCATCCTGTGCGCTATACTTCAATGAAAACATTTCATCATCGTACATTTCGCTAATGCCAACAAACGCTCCGCTTACTTCGCCATGTTCCAAAAGCCACGCTTTTAAATATTCATAAGCGTGAGATTTATCTATTTTGCCACAGATAGTGCAAACATAATCCTCATAAGTATGCTTATGAAGTGTTTTAACTGATACCGCTTTTGATTTAGCGCTATAACTGTTTTTACTTCCTGCTTTGAAATACGCTCTTATAACATAGGTGTATTTTTTATTTGATTTAAGTTTTTTAATCGTGTAAGAAGATTTTGAAGATTTTACAACAGCCACTCTTGTATAAGAATCACTGCTCTTTCTATAAATAACATATCCATCCGCTCTTGAAACTTTTTTCCAGGAAAGCTTTATAGATGTTGTTGATATAGCTTTTGCAGAAGTTATTTTGGGAGCTGATATTTTAGTGTAAGCTACTTTGTTTTCGGAATAAGAGCTATAAACCTTTTTTCCGCCATTTTTCTTATATGATTTTATCTTATAAGTATATTTTGTTGCAGATGATAAATCTTTAGCAGTATAACTTGTTTTTGCTCCGCTTGTTATCGTTGCGAGTTTTTCAAAGCTTCCGCTACCCTTTTTCTGATAAATTGCATAGCCTTTAGCTCCTGAAACCTTTTTCCATTTAATTTTAATGGATGAGCTTGATTCAGCTGAAGCTGATTTAATTGTTGGTGATTTTAACGTTGCTGCAGAAACAACGATTCCCTCAACAGAAAAAAGCGAAATTGCAAAGACAAAGCTCATAAAAATAGCTATTGCTTTTTTTAAGAAGGGATTAATACGGTTTTGTGTGGTTTTTGATTGCATTGTTTTTCCTCCAAATAAAAAAGTGTGCGCAACCGAAGCTACACACACCGAAAAATGCATAACTCCAGTTTGCTACCACACAAAACCTTTTCAGCACCCAACACGAGAACGCCAAAATAGAGAATGCATTTTTTCACTAAAAAATGATTCCCGTGTTGGTTAAAAATATTCGGTTTTGTGTGGTGCTTTAATTATATCACAAAAATTTTTATTTGTAAATAGAAGAAAATAACCTCAAAAAACAAAAGCAGAGATTCCTCTCTGCTTTTATAACTCTCCAAAATTATAGATATATCTATCACTTATAGCCTTAATATCATTCTGAAGATCCTCAGAGGTAACATCATAAACCCCAATTGCCGAAAGGCCTGCCGCTTTGGCGGTTTTAAGCGCCACTATATTATCATCGAGCATTGTGCAGTTTTTCGGGCTTGCATCAAGCCTTTTCACCGCTTCGATATATATTTCGGGCTCGGCTTTGGTCAGAGAAAAATCCTCAATAGTCCAAACGTTTTGAAAAAGCTCGAATATCCCGTGCCTTTTTAAGCAATCATCAACATAAGAATGAGGAGAGGCTGTTAAAACATGAAGCGCTATCCCCTCTTTTGATAGCTTTTCGAGAGTTTCTTTTACATTAGGTTTCAGAGAAATAAAGGTTGAATAAGCCTTATTTAACTTTCGGCTTAGCTTTTCTAAATATTCTTCGATGGAAATATCCAACCCCAAAGAAATTGTATAAAGGCTCGCTTTATAATTTCCAAGTGGAGTTATTGTTTTAACAAAATCCGCAGGTGGTTCTATACCTGCATCTTCAAGCGCCTTTATATGCTCGCCCGCCCAGGTTGGCATAGAATCAACGAGAACACCATCAAAATCAAATAGATAATGCTTCATTTTATCCCTTTCTCTGCTTTTGAAACCATATTAAAAGCTCTTCCGAAAAGGCACGCTCCCAGGAATTATGCCCAACGCCCTCATATAATTCGCATTTGAAATCGGGATGCCATCCTTCAAGCGCTTCCTTCATTTCGATAGTATTTTTAGGCAAAACGACCGTATCATCGAGGCCATGGAAGCATCTTATAGGCATTTTGAGAACCCCTGCATTCCAAGCCATTCCGCCACCGCAACAAGGGGCGATTGCGGCAAAAAGCTCGGGATAGGCCATGGCGGTATACCAAGTTCCATAGCCACCCATGCTAAGCCCGCAAAGATAAATTCTGCTTTCATCGATATTGTATTCTTTTTTTGCATTATCGATGAACCTTTTTATGCTCTCCACTCTTGCAGCCCAGAAGGTATCCTCGGGGCATTGAGGCATAATGATAATGCAATCCTTTAAATTTTCATCAGTTGCCACTTTGTGGATGCCGTGCACCAAAACCTTATCTGTATCTGCACCGCCATTACCTCTTTCTCCTGCTCCGTGAAGCTGGATAAGAAGCGCCGGGGTTTCGCTTAATTTTTCGGGGATATAAGCAATATAAGGAAAGCCCAAGGCTGCCGTTTCCTCTTTTAAAATTTTCATAAAAATACTCCTATTTTATTAATATCCTCATTAAATGACCTTCGCCATAAGCGGTTGCGGTATTTACATATTGAGGGATTACCGCATCCTCACCACTTGGGGTTTTCGCGCGTATATCAAGGTGAATATGGTTATGCAGATGTCCTGCGAAAAAGCCCTTAACAACATCGGCATTACCGGTTATGAGCTTATATATCTCCTTGGCAGGCTCATCGCAAAGCTCGTTGCCAACCATTTTCTGGTTGCGCGTTGTTCCGCTATAAAAATTCTTGGGAAATCCTGAAGGGTCGCCCACCTCTAACACATCTGCTTCGGTTATGTTTTCATGCAACGGATTTTGGGTGGCGATGGCTTCATGGGCAAATATCAAAACTATATATCCCTTTTCGCGCGCTAACTGCAAATCGGCCTCTAATTTTTGAACCTGCTCTTCATAATGTATCGCTTGATCATTTAATAACCCTACTATCAAAACCTTGTTTTTTATTAAACGAGAAACATAATACACATCGTGTCGCCAATAGTTTTTAAGATACTTCAATCTATCATAATAAGAAGATGTTTCCTCTACCTTACCCTGCATTTTCTTTGCGATTTCATGGCCGCCCAACGTGGCAATAAGGTTAGAATATTTATCCCAAACCTCGCGATCCATAAGCTCCATGGCACCATGGGAAAGGTAATCCAAGGTATCTCCGTTTATTACAATAAAATCCGCATCATCGACGAATTCCAAGCATTTCCTTGCCTTAGGCAGAGAAGAAGCATCTTTATTCCAAAGCCTATATTCATAAGTGCTCATAACAACGGGATCGGCTTCCGCAAAATCCTGTTGATTGCAATAGTTGAAATGCAGATCAGAAAGGTGGCCTATAAAAACCTCTTCACCTATACCTGCATCTATAACAACATCGCGTATACAAAGCCCATTATCGGCAACATACACTCGATCCTTGCCACCATCGCACTGCGCAATTTCTTTTATAACCTTTACGTTTTTCATTAAAATCGCCTCCATCAGGATTCTTCGTTTAATATATCACATTTTTTAAAATAATTCAAGTTGTATTTTATTCAAAAAACCACCGAAGCTTGAGCGTAAAATTAGTAAAGAAATTTTAAAAACAAACTATTGAATTTTCCTATTTATCCAAACAGTTACTATTAACGTAACAATTACACCGCCCGAAAGCTATTAAGTCAAGAAGTCTCAAACTTATGTATTTATTGAAATTACATAATGTATATGATATAATTTTTATATGAGGTTACCCAAGTCCCTTTATTTGGACTCGCAGTGTTTTAATATATAATAAAAAAGACCCGCTAACAAAAGCGAGTCTACTCACACACTGTGAGACGCCATAAGGCGCGAGTTGAACATTTTTTATTTGAACTCTGTAGTGTAATTTATAAGGGACATAAACTACATTATTGATTATAATATACTTTTGGAGGTTTGTCAATATGAAGAGCGAAAAATATTTTGTTGGCCTGGATATCGGAACAGATTCTGTCGGATATGCCGTTACCGACACGCAACACAATCTATGCAAATTTAAGGGCGAGCCGATGTGGGGAGTTACCCTTTTTGACGAAGCTCAGCTCGCCGCCGAACGTCGTTCTTTTAGAACGGCGCGCCGAAGGCTTGACCGCAGACAGCAACGCGTTCGCTTAATTATGGAGCTTTTCGCCGAAGAAATTGCCAAATCAGATGAAAGTTTCTTCAAGCGAATACAAGAAAGCTATCGTTATCCCGAAAACGATGAAGATAAAATAAGGCTTTTTGATACTTATGAAGCTCAGAAAGAATATACTAATAAATATCCGACCATTCACCACCTCATCGCGGAGCTTATGAGCAACCCTGAGCCACATGATGCGAGGATTGTTTTTCTTGCTTGCGCTTGGTTAGTTGCGCATAGAGGGCATTTTTTAAACGAGGTTGACAAGCGTAATATTGAAGCGGTTACAGATTTTAATTCAGTTTATCAAAATCTTGTTTCGCATATCACAAGAGATGGATATTGCCTTCCCTGGAAAGAATCCATCCCGACCGAAAAAATTTCAGAGATTTTAAAAGCCAAACAAGCCCCAACAAAGAAATCCAAGGCGCTCGCTTCCGTTCTCTTTGAAGGTGACAAAGCGCCAAAAGATATAAACCATGAATATGAATATAATTACGCTTCCGTTATCAGCCTTCTCTGCGGAGGAAACGTAAGCCTTAAGGATCTTTTTGGAAACGATGATTATGATGAGCTCGAAGAAAAAAAGATTGCACTAAATATGGATGATGATACTCTCGCCAAAATTATGCAAAGCATCGGAGATGATGCTCAATTAATTTTGGTTTTAAAAGCTGTTTATGATTGGTCGATACTGGTTGATTCAATCAATGGAAAATCAACAATTTCTCAAGCTAAAGTTGAGATTTATGAGCAACATCAAAAAGACCTGAAAATTTTAAAAAAGCTAGTCAAAAAATATATTCCCGAAAAATATAACGATGTCTTCCGTTCAAGCGCCGTTGCTAATAACTATGCTCATTATGTCGGGAAGAATAAGGTTGCGGGCAAAACAATAAAATGCAAAAAAGCAAGCAAGGAGAACTTTTATACATATATCAAAAGCGTTACGAAATCTATAACGCCTGATATTCTTGATGCACAGGATTATGCAAATATGCTCGAGCGCATCGATGCCGACAAGTTTATGCCGAAGCAAGTTGATGGAGATAACCGCGTTATCCCCTATCAGCTTTATTGGCATGAGCTGAACACTATATTAGAAAACGCAAAAGAATATATTCCTTTCTTAAAAGAAGCCGATGCTGATGGCATTACAGGAGCGCAAAAGGTTCTTTCCGTTTTCGAATTCAGAATACCCTACTATGTTGGCCCGTTAAAAGAAGAATCCGGGAAGTATAACCATTGGATGGTCAGAAAAGCGGAAGGTGCGATTTATCCCTGGAATTTCAACGAAATGGTTGACCTTGATGCAAGCGAAGAAGCATTTATCAAGCGCATGACCAACACCTGCACTTACGTCCCGGGGGAAGATGTTTTGCCAAAAAATTCGCTTGTTTATAGCTCTTTCGAGGTTTTGAATGAAATCAATAATATTAAGATAAACGGAAATGAAATCCCCGTATCTGTTAAGCAAAGCATATATAATAACATTTTTATGCAGTATGATAAGGTTACTCTTAAGCGCATAAAGGATTACTTGCTTTCAAATGGTTTTATGCGCCCTGATGATATTCTTTCAGGCTTGGATATATCTATAAAATCATCCTTAAAGCCATTCAGAGCTTTCAGAAATCTTATAGGAAGCAAAGCTCTTTCAGAGACAGAGGTTGAAAAGATTATAACCCGAGCAACCTATTCCGAAGATAAATCAAGGTTTAAAAATTGGCTCAAGAAGGAATTTTCAAAATTGCCCGAAAGCGAAATCGAATATATTTCCTCACTTAAATTCAAAGAGTTTGGCAGGCTTTCGAGAAAGCTTCTTTGCGGAATAGAAGGCGCAATAAACAAAGACACAGGCGAATATATGACCATAATCAGAACAATGTGGGAAACCAATTATAATCTTATGGAGCTTT
>JAZORV010000151.1:0-3102 GCA_045656785.1 Acutalibacteraceae bacterium
CTCCTTTCGTAGTTCTCTAAGACTTGAACAACCTTATTGTACTACTTTGGGGAATTTTTTTGTATAACTTTTATTCCCCACCCGCATAGCGGGTGGTTGTCTGTTTCGGACGTTCCGTCCTCAACTGGCTAAAGCCATTAAGGCGAAAAGACACGGTAATGCTGACGCATACCGTGTCTTTTTAACACATTAGCCCGCAAAAAAGTTGCTTTTTTAGGCATTTTATCCTTAAGAGTACGTTCCGTTTGTTCGAGTCGCCCTTTTAATTAACTGTTAAAATATGTGTAATCTGCGTTTTCGGTTGTTACTCCTTCGTAAACGTAATGGGTTGGTCCGGAATTTTCAGGTGGTAAAAACACTTTCTTTGTACCTGCGTATTTAGCATAAGTATAAATAGCGTCGTATATGCCGCCCCATTGATTTTGCGCTTTGGAAGAAACGAGGACGTAACTTTTGCCGCTTATATTTTGAGCGAAGCTAACGAGACAACATCCTGCCTCTGATGTATAACCCGTTTTTCCGGCTAATATTTCAACGTTTTCTGCTTCGCTGCCATATATTTTTTGGAACATTGTGCTTGCGAGACGAATTCCTTCGGGATTTTGAGGAGTTATAGATGTTGTGTAATCAATAGCAGTTAAAACTTCGCGACTGATTTCATTTTCCATTGCCGCTTTCATTATAACTGCCATATCATAGCAGGTACTATAATGATTGGGGTCATGGAGACCACTTGTGTTCATAAAATGAGTGTTCTTAAGCCCGAGCTCTTCAGCCTTTTCGTTCATCAATGCAACAAATGCATCAACGCTTCCTGCAATTTTTATCGCAAGACCCGTTGCAGCATCAGCGCCCGAGGGAAGAACGGTTCCGTAAATCATATCGCGAACGGTAACTGTTTCATCATGTTTAAATCCTGCCATAGTGGCGCCTTCTAAAAATAAAGGATCTATAAGTTCTGCAGTATAAGTGAATGTGTCGTCAAGTGATTCAGCATTTTCCACCGCAACGAGAAGCGTCATAACCTTAGTCATAGATGCAGGATATATTTTTTTACTTCCATTCTTTTGTGCAATTATTTCGTTTGAATCAATAGAAACTAAAATTCCATTTTCACTGGATATATCAAGCGCTTCTGATTCTGTGTCATTGAATAGCTCGATTTCTTCGGGTATGGGTTTTGGATCTGTTATGGTTGATGCTGTAGTTTGGGAAGAATCTGATGAGATTGTTTTTTCTTCGACTTCTGAGCCAGCAATGCAGCTGCAAAAACCATATATTATAAAAAAGATAATCAGAAACAGAATAAAAACTAATGCCCAACCGATTGGCGTGAGTTTTCTTTTTTGACGTTTTTTCTTATGAGGCTGCATAAAATCATTCCAATCAAATATATTGTAATTATTATATCAAAAAGTTGGATTTTTTACAATACTTTTTAAAAGAAACTTTGTATCTAATTGGTTATTTGTTGCAATTATAGATATATTGTGGTAAAATATATTTAAAATAAATATTTAAGCTTTAATTGGTATACATTGGAGAAGTGTTATGAAAAAGGTTGTTGTTATAGGCGCAGGTCCCGCAGGGCTCACTGCCGCTTACGAGCTGTTAAAAAGCAGCAAAGAATATGATGTTGTTATCCTTGAAGAAACTGGGGATATCGGCGGAATTTCGAAAACTGTTAAATATAATGGTAATAGGATGGATATTGGCGGTCATAGGTTTTTCTCGAAAAGCGAGAAAGTTATGGATTGGTGGCAAAATATAATGCCGCTACAAGGTTCACCTTCTTTTGATGACGTTATTTTAGAAAGAGAGAAAGAGTTGTCTCCTGATGGACCTGATCCGCAGTTTGAAGATAGAGTTATGCTCTTAAGGGATAGGGTTTCGAGAATATATTACAAGCATAAATTTTTCGATTATCCGATTTCTATGAAGCCTGCAACTTTTATTAATATGGGCTTTTTTACGACAATCAGAGCAGGTCTTTCTTATATAACTGCAAGCATAAAGAAAAGAGAAGAAAACTCCCTTGAAGATTTCTATATTAATCGCTTTGGTAAAGTATTATATAGTATGTTTTTTGAGGATTATACTGAAAAACTTTGGGGAAGGCATCCAAGCGAAATTTCTGCTGATTGGGGTGCTCAAAGGGTTAAAGGCTTATCAATAAAAGCTCTGTTTAAAGATATTTTCGGCAAAATATTCGGAAGGAAAGGAGAGGTTGAAACCTCTCTTATTGAGCAATTTTTTTATCCCAAGCTTGGCCCGGGTCAACTTTGGGAAGAAGTTGCGAAGGATATTGAGTTTTTAGGCGGAAAAATCCTTTATAACTGCAAGGTTGTTAATTTCTATAAGGAAAAAGACGAGATTAAGCACATTATTTGCGAAAAAGACGGAAAGAAAGCGAAGATTGAAGCAGACGTCTATATTTCATCAATGCCTGTTAAAGATCTTGTTGAAGGAATCGAGGGCGATGCTCCAAATAAGGAGACGGTAGAGATTGCCTCAGGCCTTCCTTATCGCGATTTTGTAACGGTAGGCATTCTTGTTGATAAGCTTAATCTTAAAAATAAAACAAAGATTAAGACTCTCGGAAATATCGTTCCGGATTGCTGGATATACGTTCAGGATAGAGATGTTAAGCTTGGAAGGATTCAAATTTTTAATAACTGGTCCCCGTATATGGTTAACGACCCTGAAAATTATGTTTGGATAGGGCTTGAATATTTCTGCAAAGAAAATGATGAATTTTGGAATAAAACCGATGAAGAATTAAAAGAATTCGCAATTTCCGAGCTTCTAAAAATGAGCGTTATAGCAGAAAACTCGGTTCTTGATAGCCATTGTGAAAAAATTAAAAAAGCTTATCCTGCATACTTTGATACCTATTCCGAGATAGATAAAGTTATTGATTATCTAAACTCTATCAATAATCTCTATTGCATTGGAAGAAACGGTCAGCATAGATATAATAATATGGATCATTCTATGCTTACTGCAATGCTGGCTGTTGACGTTATAGAAAACGGAGGAGAAGGTAAGGAAGATATTTGGAACGTTAATTCCGAGAAGGAATACCATGAATCGAAATAAAAG
>JAZORV010000152.1:0-2224 GCA_045656785.1 Acutalibacteraceae bacterium
AAACCTGATGATACAGCTGATGCTCTTGCAATGGCCATTTGCCATGCTCATACTTCAGGTTCTCTTCTCGGAAAACTAAAAAACATGAGGTGAAAAAATTATGATATATTCTTTAAGAGGAACCCTTATTTATACCGACGTTAATTCCGCTGTTATTGAATGTGCAGGTGTTGGATATAAATGCACTGCAACTCATAAAACATTAGCCCAGCTTCCAAATATCGGGCAAGAGGTTATGTTATATACTTATATGGCTGTCAGAGAAGATTCTGTTGACCTTTTTGGCTTTTATGAGAAAGCTGAGCTTGATTTCTTTAAGCTGGTTATATCTGTAAATGGAATCGGCCCTAAAATAGGCATTTCAATTCTTTCTGATTTCACTCCCGAGCAGTTAGCTTTCTTTATAACCGCATCCGATGCTAAATCAATATCCAAGGCAAACGGAGTTGGCCCCAAGATGGCGCAAAGAATTGTGCTCGAATTAAAGGATAAGGTTTCATCAAGCGAAATATCCGCAAACGACTTCGCTCCGATAGGAAATGCACCGAAGGTTGGCAACGCAAGCGAAGCTCTTGAAGCTCTTGTTTCCATAGGATTTACTCAGGGCGAAGCCGCAAAGGCGGTTGCTAAATTCGATCCTCAAACCCCAACCGAAACCATAATCAAAGAAGTTCTAAAATCAATTTCGAGATAAGGAGGCCTTAAATAAATGGATACTATGGATTATGAAAACAGAATAGTTGCCCCCGAATATTCCGAAACTTCTGATTCGGAGGTTGAGGTCTCTCTCAGACCTAAAACGCTTACTGAATATATCGGGCAGGAAAAGGCTAAGGATAATCTCGATATTTATATCAAGGCGGCGGTTGCAAGAAAAGAACCGCTTGACCATTGCCTGTTATATGGCCCTCCGGGACTTGGAAAAACAACTCTCGCGGGAATTATAGCCAATGAAATGGGCGTTAATTTCAGAGTTACAAGCGGTCCTGCAATAGAAAAGCCGAAGGATCTCGCCGCGCTTCTAACCAATCTAAACGATGGCGATGTGCTTTTTATCGATGAAATTCATCGCCTCTCAAGAAGCGTTGAAGAAGTGCTTTATCCAGCGATGGAAGATTTTGCTATTGATATTATTTTCGGTCAAGGCCCATCAGCGAGAAGCATCCGCCTCGATTTAAATCATTTTACTTTAGTTGGCGCAACAACCCGCTCAGGTCAGCTTTCAGCACCTTTGAGGGATAGATTTGGTGTTTTGCTTCGATTGGAGCTTTATACACCTGAGGAATTGAGCGAAATAGTAACTCGTTCAGCAGGGATTTTGAACATTCCAATCGATAAAGAGGGAGCATTGGAGATTGCATCTCGTTCGAGAGGAACACCTCGAATCGCTAATCGACTTCTCAAGCGCGTTCGCGACGTTGCCCAAATTATGGGCGATGGAGTTATCGATGAAAGAATTGCTTCAATTGCGCTTGATAGATTTGAGATTGATGAATTGGGTCTTGATTATTTTGATAGAAACCTTTTGAGAACTATAATCTCTAAATATTCCGGTGGTCCTGTTGGTCTCGATACCTTGGCCGCCGCATTAGGCGAGGAAGCTATAACTATTGAGGATGTTTATGAGCCGTATCTTATGCAGATAGGCTTCTTAACGAGGACAAGCCGCGGAAGATGTGTAACAAAGGCGGCTTATGACCACTTGGGAATAAGTTTTGATGGTCAGCAAACTCTTTTTTAATTGAGGAATAACAAATGCGATACGTTGATGATTTTTATGATTATGAGTTGATAGATGCTGCTGATGGCGAAAGGCTTGAGCGTTGGGGCAGGGTAATTCTCATTCGTCCCGACCCTCAGGTTATCTGGAGCGGTGAAAAAAGCGGAATTTGGAAAAAAGCAGATGCCGTCTATCATCGCTCTAATTCGGGCGGTGGATATTGGGAAACTCTTAAAAAGGTTCCCGATGTTTGGAGCATAAATTATAACGATTTAACCTTCCGTCTAAAACCTATGGGCTTTAAGCATACAGGGCTTTTTCCTGAGCAGGCGGTCAATTGGAAGCTCCTTTCAGAAACCGTAAAATCTGCCGGCAGAGAGGTTAAAGCGCTCAATCTTTTTGCTTATACGGGAGGAGCTACTATAGCGCTTTTAAAGGCAGGAGCATCGGTTACTCATGTTGATGCCTCAAAAGGTATGGTTGCCTGGGCAAAGGAAAACGCAG
>JAZORV010000153.1:0-3445 GCA_045656785.1 Acutalibacteraceae bacterium
TAACAAATAAAATTAATCATAATTTCAAGCTCCTAACAAACTTTGATCGAATGCGAAAAGCGCTTCGTTGATTTTGAAAACGTCGTAAATTTCGTTGCTGATAAAATACTCAATTATAATATCGAATATATTGCTGTGAGAAAGGGCAAGGCCTGCTTTTTTTAGCATTTCTTCGGTTTCTTTTAAAGAAAGCTCAAGCGAGATTGCAAAAGCGATGGCGGTAGGCTTGCTCGGTTTATAATTTATATTGCTTCTGATTTTAGAAAAAAGCTTGCGGTCGATATTGGCTTTTTTATAGCATTCGGCATCGGTTATACCTTTTTCATCAATTTTGCGCAGAAGCATCTGAGAAAAGCTCTCATCAATTTCTTTTATCATGCTTTCTATTGCAGAAATGTCTGAAGGAGCATCGCAGATTAAGGTTTCTTCGAAAATAGCCTTCGAACAGGTTGTTTGAAGGAGCCTTCTTGAGCGTTCAAGCTCTTCGATATAATGCTCCTCGGCATAGGTATCATCGATATATTGCTTGATATCCGAAAAAAGCTTTTCGCCGATAAAAAAGGAAGCCTTATCAAAAATAACTACAAAAACCGCCATATCGTTTTCGAGCAGGAAACCGCTGATTATATCCATCGCAACCTTAATAGCCGCTGCTTTTGGGTAACCATAAACCCCCGAAGAAATGAGAGGGAATGCGATGGTTTCGCAGTTTAACTTCTTCGCTAACTCCAACGAGTTTTTATAGCAAGACTCGAGCAGAGCTTTTTCTCCGTGCTTGCCGTCCTCATAAATTGGGCCGACAGTATGTATAACGTATTTTGAAGGAAGATTATAGCCCTTAGTGGCCTTTGCTTCGCCGGTTTTGCAGCCACCGAGCGTTTTGCATTCCTCAAGCAGCTCCCTGCCTGCGGCTTTATGAATGGCTCCATCAACACCGCCGCCACCCAAAAGCGTTTCATTTGCAGCGTTAACAATGGCATCAACGTTCATTTTTGTTATATCATTTCTAACAATGTAAAGCGGCATAGATTTTCTCCTCTTGTTTGATACATTAATTTTATTATAAATCCTCCCGAATGTCAATAAAATTAAAGCCGCCGAAGATCAGCGAATGATCCCGAGCGGCTTTGAACTTTATTTCCTCGATTCGAGCTCGATTAAATGCGCGAAGCTAAGATAACACCAAAATTTTTAGTATGTAAACCTGATATAATTATTTTTCAACAGTTAATTTTATTTGATAATACTCTTGTTCAGCCTCTTTAAATACAGAAATAATTTTCTCGATTTCATCCGCAAGTTTTTGCGCTGCAACAGTTTCGGGTTTGAAAATTATTTTTATATTTGCGGGAACGTACATTAAGCCTGTAATCGCATCCCACAATGCATCTAAATTACAACCGTAAAATTCGGGCAGTTCTAACTCTTTTTTTATCAATTCGTGAACTTCCCCTAAGTATTTACAGCTTGAAAAGTCAAGAACTCTATCCTTGCTATATAAATAATCAATATTACTCATTTTTATATCTCCTTAGTGTATTTGCACAAATTAATGGTTGCGGATACGTTTTCTTTACGTAGTAACACATATTTTTTCTCCTTTTGATTTGTAAGGAACAAAAAGCTCCTCCAATGATCGGGAGAAAAAACGGCAAACGTTGCATAAAATTATGCAACAAACCAAAAATGTTTACAAAATATTTACAAAAATGTGATCTTTTGGCAAATCCATAGCTTAAATATACCATAGATGAACATCTTTTTCAAATAATATATTTTTAAGCGCACGCAAAAGAAGCGCACGCTTAATTTTGTATAAAGTCTCAAAGCTTTATTTCCTCGATTCGAGCTCGATTAAATGCGCGATGCAGGGGATAGATTCTCCTTGCCCTGTTGAGATGGTTGATAAAAGCGCACCCGTTCCGCAAATCGCAACTTTTTTAAGCTCTCCTTTTTTTAGCTTAGAAAGAATGTAACTGCAGGTTATAGAGCCAACGCACCCACACCCCGAACCTCCGCCGTGAACATCCTGCTTATATCTATGGAACATCATCATTCCGCAGTCGTTATGATGGGGCTTGAGGTCGATTCCGTCTTTTTTCATAAGCTCATATAAAATCTCCGAACCTATAAATCCGAGATCACCAGTGAAAATGCAGTCAAAATCTGATGGCTTACTTTTTGTGTCTTCCAAAAAGTGCTTTATGGTAGAGTATGCGGCAGGGGCCATTGCCGCGCCCATTTGGTTTGCATCGGTTATTCCGAGGTCCTCGATTCTGCCGGCAGTAAATCGGGTCAGCGCGATGTTTGTTTTATTTTTTCCTAAAATTGCAGAGCCTGCCCCCGTAACTGTCCATTGTGCAGTAGGAGGGCGCTGACTACCGTATTCTAAGGGAAAGCGGAATTGCCTTTCGCTCGAGCAAAAATGGGAGGAGGTAACTGCAGCGGCTCGCCTTGCTGCCCCTGAATCAATAAGAATACCTCCGAGCCCTAAAGAAAGCGCCATTGTTGAGCAAGCGCCATAAAGCCCCAGAAAGGGAACACCGAGGCTTTTTAGCCCAAATGAGGAGCCGATGCATTGATTTAAAAGGTCGCCTGCCAAAATATAGTCGATATCGCCACTCGAGATTCCGCCCTTATCTAAAGCTAATTCGAGGGCAGTTTTTTGAAGATGGCTTTCCGCTTGCTCAAATGTCTTTTGCCCTGCATATTCATCGGAGAAAACCTTGTCAAACCAATCCGCGAGCGGTCCTTCGCCTTCCTTTTTGCCAACAACCGCCGCAAACGCTTCAACAAAAACCCCATCAAATCCTATCGTCCAATTTCCAATCCTCTCTGCCACAAAAACCATCTCCTTTTTTCTTATTATCCCCGAAAAAAGAAAAATACTATGATTTTTTTCGAATCATAGTATTTAGGAATTCTTGCGGTTGTTTTTAGTTTCGTTTGAGTCCCTTATAAAATTACACTACTCTCAAACCTTATCGGTATTTATAGTTTTCTGCATAGTGTTTGAGTCCCTTATAAAATTACACTACTCTCAAACTAACATTTGAGTTACACTTTGTAGCTTTTCGTTTGAGTCCCTTATAAAATTACCCTACTCTCAAACACTTTGAACGCGACATTCAATATCTTCTGCGTTTGAGTCCCTTATAAAATTACACTACTCTCAAACTATGACCCCTCTCGTTGCATCAGATGGCGGAGTTTGAGTCCCTTATAAAATTACACTACTCTCAAACGGAATATTTAAGCGGAACGGTTAACGATGAGTTTGAGTCCCTTATAAAATTACACTACTCTCAAACTGAGTGCGGGGAGATTAGGGGTGATTCCGAGTTTGAGTCCCTTATAAAATTACACTACTCTCAAACATAAATGGTGAAGAAATATCGGAATAATGAGTTTGAGTCCCTTATAAAATTACACTACTCTCAAACCT
>JAZORV010000154.1:0-3835 GCA_045656785.1 Acutalibacteraceae bacterium
TGCTCGGTTGTTTCGGGATAAACGAGAGCAACCGTAATGGATAAAAGCGCTCCGTTTTCGCCATAGCTATATCTCAATTCGCGAAGCCCGTTGTTTTCGCTTTTCTTCGCCTTATCGATTATCTCTTTATTGAATTTTTCGGCGGTTTCGCTCTTTACGTTAAACTGCGGAAGGGCATAATCCTCAAGCTCTCCCTCTTTTTCGAAAACCCATTCTTCTTCCGAAGGTATGAGCTTCGAAACTGCAATTTTCTCGCCGATTTCGGGATATTTTTTCTCTTCCTCTTGTTTTTTATCGCTTTTTCCCTGCTCCTGACAGCCGATAGCGACCACCGCCATCAAAAGGCAAAGAAGCATAGCGGTTATTCTTTTCATCATAGCTTTCATTTCTTTTCCTCCGTGAGTCTGCCGCCATCGAGCCGATATATTCTATCACAGATATCGAGCGCGGCTTTTTTATGAGAAATTATTATTGCGGTTTTTCCGAGAGCTTTTATATTTTCCAAAAGCTTTCGCTCGGTTTCTTCATCAAGCGCTGAGGTGCATTCATCGAGAAGCAATATCGGAGCGCCCGAAAGAACCGCACGCGCCACGGAAATTCTCTGCACCTGACCCTCGCTGAAGCCTTGGCCTCTCTCGCCGAGGTGAGTTTCGAAGCCTTCAGGCAGGGTTTTCACAAAATCATATAAATCGGCGCATTTTGCCGCTTCTTCAACCTCTGAATCTGCGGCATCGGTTCTGCAGAATCTTATATTTTCGGCAACAGTTCCCGAAAGGATAAGGTTGCCTTGAGGAACGTATGCAAAGAGCCCTCTTTCAGCAGGAGTTAAGGAAATCTTATTCTGACCCTCTATTGAAATTTCGCCCTCATAATCATTCCAAAGCCCTAAAAGAAGGCGGAAAATGGTCGATTTTCCTTCTCCGCTGGGGCCCACGAGCGCAACTATTTCGCCTTTCGGAATGCGCATATCGGCATTTTCTAAAATTTCTCTTGTATTTTTAGCATAAGAAAAGGAAAGGTTTTGGAATTTAATTTCCTTCATATTTTCATAAATTTTATCTATCTCGGCTCTGTTTTTTGCCTTAGGCTCATCGGGGATATTTTCAAGCTCGATGATTCTTTCTGCAGAAGCTAATGCCGAAAAATACTGCGGAATAAGCCCCGAAACGCCGGTTATCGGGCCCTTGATTTGGGAAATTATCGCAAGCATCGCTGTAAGCTCACCGAAGGTGAGCCCATTTCCTATCATAAAAGCGCCAAAGCAAAGGGCGGCATAGTAGCCCCCTGTGAAAAGGATATAAACCGCAACCGAAGAGATATTGCTGATTGCATTTCTTTTAAGCTTGAGCTTATAGGTTTTGCCCATAAGCTTTTTTAATTTTTCGCCCAAGGTGGCGGCGGAATTAAAAGATTTAACGGCGACCATATTCTCTGTGCATTCCTGCATGAAGGAACGGGTTTCGCCCAAAGATTCCTGAACCTTTTTATGTATATTTTTAAAGAAAACGGAATAAATTCTTGCCGCTATCGCAACAACTATTCCGAGAGCCAGAATAATAAGAGTTAAGCCCTTATCAAACTGCAAAAGCACCAAAAACGCCGCAAGCAACCTTGCCGCAAGGCTTACAGCGTTTGGAATTATCCCCACGAGGGAGGATACAACCACTTCTATATCACTTGTAAATCTATTTAAAATATCGCCCGAATGGATTTTGGAAATTTTGGAATATTCCTTGCCCGAAAGCCTTTCAAACATATCCCTTTTGAGATGGATTTCGAGCTTACCGATAACCCTTATTTTTATATTGGAATTGATGATAAAAAGAAGGGCTTGCATTAAAATTAAAAAAGCAAGAAGGGCAATATAAACTTTGATATCGCCACGAACCGCGCCCGAGGCAATATCTATCACCATTCTTGCAACATAAGCCAACGCAACATACCCCACCGAAACAAAAGCGGCAAGGACCGCAATAAGAAAAACGGCGGGGATATATTTCTTGGTATTTTTTAAAATCCATTTTAAAGCTTCTTTATTTTTCATTTTTACCCTTCCTGAGCTTGCGCCAAACCCTCAGAATAATACCTCTGAAAGGCAGCGCCAAAACCCAAAAAAATGAATAAAGCCGATAACCGATATTATCGGTTGATATTTTTCTATTGCCCTTAATAAAACCAACTGCAACAGCATCGATATTCTCAAAAGGGATCTCTTTTTCTACTTCCCATTGAGCATCTCCGCACATCCAGAAGCCCGTGTCTGTAACATTAACTATTCTATGAAGAACGTATCTTCCGTCGGGGCGGTGATACAAAGGCAGGTCTCGCTTTTTGAGCTTCTTCGGGTCCTCACATTTCGCGAGGATAACCTTATCAACTCCATCCTTTAAAAGCGGCGACATAGACCGCCCCTTTGCCAACAAAGAAACAGTCCTGCCCTCCATGAACATCACCTTCATTAAAGGCACTAATTCATCGAGCCCGATAGTATTCATTATTCTATGATTCCTGCATCCTCAAGCTTTTCGCAGAAAGCGAGAACGTCTGCGCGGACGAGCTCCTCATCTGCATCGTATTCCTCGAGCATTTTAGCGGTCATTTCATCAACCGTTGTGCCCTGTTCAAGAAGCTTCCAGAGGAAGGTTCCTGTTTCATTAAGCTTGATGATTGATTTGAAATCAACGCTCGCATCTCCAATCGGAACAACGAGATTATCATCGCTGACTGTTCTTAAAATAAATCCTTCTTTAACCTTCATTTTTATTCCTCTATTCTTTAAAAATTGCATTTTTAGCGGTTATAGCAGCATCCGTTTCCATATTGCAGGAAAGCACATAAATCGGAACGGAGGCTATCAGCTTTTCTATCACCTCGAGATTTTTGAGGCTCAAAACAGCATCATAAAAGGGAGAAAAGGTTTGATCCCTTAAATAGCAAAGCGCTGTTGCCCCATCGAGCGTAGTGATAGAATTCTCATCGGCTCTTTTTATAAAAACGATCGCCTTTAAGGGGACCTTTTTATTGCTTTGCAGATCGGTTTTTCCACTCCAAGGCGCGCCATAGACCATCGGGCAGTCATCCTCAAAGCGAACGCAGGGCTTATCATCGTTAATAAAGCCGACGTCATCCCCGAAGGTCTTCTTCCAAAGAGAGGTGTGGGTGGATTTACCCGTTCCGCAAGGCGCAGAGAAGATAACAGCCTCGCCCTTATATTCGATGCAAGAGCCATGAATCGTTGCGCCGCCCAGATATAAAAGGCGGTTGTTGAACATCGAGCCACTTTTGAGATACTCTCTGTCTCCATCGGTGAGACTGACTCTCTCGGTCGGCTCCTGATGAATAGCCTTGGCTAAGCCATAGGTATAATCAGATGAAAACTCATAGGAATTGATTATCGCGCCATTCGCTCGGCTTTTGAGATAAACGAGGCGGTTTCCATTTTCAAGAGAGCAGATAAAGGAATCCTTAACCTGCTTTATAACCTTATGCGACGGAAGCTCGATTTTATCCACGACCTCATATTTCATCCGCAACTGCGGCGGCTCTTCGGAGCTATAAAGAGATAGCTTTTGAGGGAAATAATCGGGATGAAAAGCATCATATTCGATTGCGATATCAGCAACCTTTATATTAAACTTCAAGCTCATCCCTCCCCGAAAAGAATACTATCCCATATATACACATTTATTATACAATAAATAATTTCAAAATACAATAGTATTTTCCGCTTTTTTGCCTATATTTTCAATCTTTTCGCTTTTTAAACAAATAGCTTTTAATTTTTTTAACAAATCTTCTCCCAAAACAAAAAATCGCGGCTTTATAAAGCCACGAT
>JAZORV010000155.1:0-3205 GCA_045656785.1 Acutalibacteraceae bacterium
AATATTCGATGCTTTTTAAAAAAAGAAAGGGACTGTCTCACTAAGACCAGAACAAAAGAGAAAAAACTAAGGTCGTTTGCTGTAAGTTTGTTGCAAACCGCCTTAGTTTTTTGATATTTTAACTTAATTTAAAGGAGAAATACTTCGAATTTCGAAAATGTTAATCTCTTTTTAAGCCTTTTTTCGGGGCTCAACGTATATTTTCGATGCTTTTTAAAAAAAGAAAGCGGTTTGGCGAAAAATTGCCAAACCGCATTTTTTATTATAAGGGAAGATATAGACCTGCGCCTGTATATTTAACGTTTTCCTCGCCAAGCTCTTTAAGGCGGTCTTTGAGCCTTTTATCGGCAAAAAGATTGAGAAGCGGACAGATGATATGGGGACATTCCTCGATTTTAGGATTCGGAAGAGGCAGAGCCTCGCTATCCGATACCACGCCCTCAAACATAAGCAGTTCTAGAGAAATGCTCTTTTCTCCGAGGCTTTTTTCAACCTCTTTGAGCTTTTCCGCAACCTCTTCGGGCGAAAACTCAGTTTCAATCCTGATTGCGGCAAAATAACCGAGAGCATCGCCCAATTCATGCTTCTTGGCTTCGTAAATGCCCGAAACCCTCTGCACCTTTATTCTTTTATCGGCGGCAATTAACCAAACCGCCCTATTGATATTTTCTGCCTTTGAGCCAAATGCGCTCCCGAGGCTTATATACGCTTGCGTCATTTTTATCTCCTTATTAGCATTACTGATGATGACAAGCCGAAAAGCGCTAAAATTATGCCATTTTAGGCAGATTCGGATTATTCGTGTTTGCTTATTATGGAAAATGCGGCACACCCGCCCCTTTTTAGGGGGTAAGGCGCGCCGCTTTTTTACAAATTAAATAACTATGGTTTTAGTTTCGCTGAATACTGTCAAACCGCTATTGAGAAGAGCATAGGCCTGAACGAGCCTTATCTTTCCCTTCTTTACGTTCTGAAGAACAGCCATCAGCTCCGCATCCTTAACGCTTGCCTCTACATAGCTGATGTTGCTGAGAACAATAGGAGTCCATTCCTTATCTTCTATCGCAACATTAACACCGGATGTGAACTTAACTCCGAGGGTATCGATAGTTTCATTGCCCTCATAAACTGTTGCAAAAACGATGAGATCGCCGTTTACAACCTTGGTGTTGATTATCGACACGAAGGGTTTATTCTTATCCAGATTGCCGAGGGCTTCGGTTGTGATAGCCATATCACCGCAGGTGTATATTACGGCAGAAGCGCCAATAGAATATTTTTCGCCGTTTATCTTCCAAAGCTTTTCGCCATCTGCATTAAGAGTAAGCTTAGCATCAAAGCCGTCAGCATTAACCTTTTCGCCATTATAGGTTACAGCGCAAGCAAGCTCTGTGTTTCTCTTATAAACCACATTTATGCTATCATTTTTAGAAACAACGAGCTCAGAAACGGAGGAATCCCAGCCTGCGGGAACGTAGCCATAATATTTATTTGCGGCTTTTAAAGCTTTTTCGAGCTCATCTGCAGGAATCTTCTCGCCATTAGCCACGTAGGTTTCATAAACCTTATCGCCATCTCTGCCTAAGAATTCGATGGTATGCTTTGCAACAGAGGTTTCAAATTTCGCAACGTAGTTCTTAATTTGGTTAGTTATATCAACCGTGTGGGTAGCATTAGCACTAACGAGGGTTTCGCCATCATACCAGCCCTTGAATTTATAGCCTGTTGCGCCGATAGTGATTTCGGTTTTAGCAATAGAGAGGGTTGCTGTTGCTCCCGAAGTATATTTACCGTTTTTATCGGCAACGCCGTTATAAGTTACAGTTGCAGGAGCTTCTGCAATATCGCTGGTGGCAGAAACTGCGCCTGTAAGAGGAGAAGAATATGCGCCTTCAACAGTTATATGACCGATTCTGCCATAGAAGATACCCAAATCCGCGTTTCTGTTTACCGCCGCAGGCATAACACCGCAGATCATACGGATTCCGAAGTATTTTGCTTGAACAACCTTTGGAAGCGTTATCACCATATAATGATATGCATTATTGTTATAAATATCGTAGGTTGTGGAATTGCTTGAGAAGAGATCGGCCTCGTTATTTGCAAAGGAGAGCTTGAAGTGATACGGAGTGAGATCGTTGGTGTTATGTCCGTATATACCGACCTTGCTGACCTTTGCCAAAGCATCAAAGGCATAGTTTGCCTGGATATACTGGCGGGTTTCATCATCGATTATTTTTCTTTCACCGCCAACCTCTTCTATAAAGGAAACGTCGTGGCTTCCCCAAAGGGCATCGCGCTCCTGATAGCTGATGTTGGTGAGAGAAAATTCTCCGCCAAGGCCTTCATAACCTGCTACGTTGGGGTCGCTGATATCGAAAGAGCTATCAGAAGAGTCTTTTGAATTAAACTCAATCTTTTTGGATGTTTTCTTATAAAGAATAAGGCTGCGAGAGGTGGTGATTGCATTATTATAGTTTGCAACACCTGTTCCGCCGGTTATAGTAAGCCCTGTTTCGCCATAAATCTGCAAGACGGATGCACGAGAGCACTGAACGTAAGAAGCGATGCCACGAGGCTTTGCGATAGGATCGAGAATACGAATTCCAACATAGGCTACGCTTATAGCCTCATCGAAATGATAATGCTGGAGATTTGTCTCAACAGAAGAATTATCATTCACGTAATGATAAACCATATTGCTATCATTAAAGAGGGTTGCCTTATTAGAGCCAACGTAAAGCTTATAGTTGGCAGAACGAAGGCTATTGTCGGAATACTGACCGCCGAACAAAACATCGCTGATTTTGGTTCCCGCGGAGAATTCATAAACGAAATCCTCATAAGCATAAGGAAGCTCAGGATTAGATTCGGGGCGCTTTTTCGCTAAATCCGAACCATAATAATAAGCACCCTGAGAATCGTATCCATAAGCTGTTGAGCCCGAAATGAAGGCAAAGCTACTATTACGAGCGTTTCTGATTCTCTGATCGGTAACAGAGCTTACGAGGGTTGTTCTGTTTTCATCTGAATAGGTATCGATAGTTTCTGTGAGAGTTTGCGCAGAATACCAGTTATCCTTATGCTTATCGTTATCGGCATCGCATAGCTTCATATATTCGCCATAATTGGACTGGCTTGAAGAATAGTTACCATTATGGGTCGGGTCCATATAGCCTTTGGAATCGGCCTTCATGTCGCCATT
>JAZORV010000156.1:0-8796 GCA_045656785.1 Acutalibacteraceae bacterium
CATAAAAGGAATGAACGAAATAAACGTAGTCCCCATCCTTTAAATATTTAAAAATAGGGGAGCTTTTCTTGAGATTTAAAGCGTTCCAGCCGATATGGGGAATTTTAAGCCCTTCGGGAATAACCTCTTTAATAGGTCTGATTTCGCCTTTTATGAGGCCCAAACCTTCATGGACACCGTATTCGAAACTTTTTTCGAAAAGCAGTTGCATTCCGAGGCAGATTCCGAGAATCGGCTTGCCTTTTTCGGCTTCGTTTATTAAAACCTCTGCCATTCCGCTGAGTTTTAACTTTTTGGCAGCATCTCCGAAAGCTCCAACGCCCGGAAGCAGGATTCTGTCCGCCTTGGCTATTTCTTCGGGATTATTGGTTATTATAACGTCTTCTCCGATAGCCTCAAATGAGCGGCTGAGGGAAAAGAGATTCCCAACGCCATAGTCAATTATCGCAACCATTATAAAACTCCTTTTGTTGAAGGAATCTCATCGGAGTATTCAGCATCTATCGCAACTGCCGCCTTAAAGCTTCTCGCAGCGGATTTGAAAATGCCCTCAATAATGTGGTGAGAATTGCTTCCTGCAAGCTCCTTTATATGCAAAGTGCAGTCAGCGCGACGGGTAAAGCCCAGCCAAAATTCTTCAACGAGCTCTGTATCGAAATCTCCAACCTTTGCCGAAGGAATTGCCACGTTATATTGAAGCATACCTCTGCCCGAAATATCGAGGGCAGTGAGGATAAGGGCTTCATCCATCGGGAGAATGGTTGAGCCATAGCGGACGATACCTTTCTTATCGCCGAGAGCAGAATTAAAAGCATCTCCGAGAGCAATTCCGATATCCTCGGCGGTGTGGTGATAATCAACCTCTGTATCGCCCTTGCAAATAAGAGCTATATCGAATCTTCCGTGTTTTGCAAAAAGGGTCAGCATGTGGTCTAAAAATCCGCAGCCCGAATTTATGCTTGAATCTCCTCTGCCATCAATATTGAGGGTGAGGGAGATATCCGTTTCGCGGGTGGTTCTTTTAATTTCTGAAGTTCTCATTTTTCTTCCTCCAAAATTTCTTTTAATGCCAAAACGAGGGCTTCCATCTCTTCTGAGGAGCCGATGGTTATTCTGTTAAAATCTTTTAGCCTTTCTTTTTCAAAATGTCGAACTAAAATACCCTTTTCTCTGAGCTTTTCATAGGTTTCAAGCCCGCTTAAAGCTTCATGCTTTGCGAAGATGAAATTAGCAGAGGAGGGAAGGCAGAAAAATCCAAGATTATTAAGACTATTAACGGTTTTTTCTCGCGTTTCAATGATTGTTTTGCAGTTGCTTTGAGTATATTCATCATCCTCCATAACGCCGAAGCCTGCCGCCATTGTGAGGCTATTGATATTGTAAGGATTTGTTGAATATTTCATCATATTAAGGTCGGCAATAACATCGCTTTGAGCTAAGCCCATGCCAAGCCTCGCGCCTGCAAAGGAACGAGATTTTGAGAAGGTTTGAGTAACCAAAAGGTTATCGTATTTCTCTATGAGAGAAACCGCGCTTGAAGCTCCGAAATCAACGTATGCTTCGTCTATAACAACGATATTTTGAGGGTTTGATGCAATAATCTCTTCAATATCGGATAGCGGCATCGCAATACCTGTCGGCGCATTCGGATTGGCGATGAAAATATTTTTATTTATCCCGATATAATCGTTTTTATCGATGGTGAAATCATCCTTTAAGGGGATAGTTTCAAAAGGCACCCCATTGATTTCAGCAAATACCGAATAAAAGCCATAGGTGATATCGGGGAAAACGGCTGGGCGCTCTTTATCGCAAAAAGCCATAAAGGCAAAATTCAGTATCTCATCCGAACCATTCGTCATAAGAACGTTTTCATATTTGAGCCCGAAATGCTCTGCAACCTTTTCTGTAAGCTTTCGACATTCGGGGTCGGAATAAAGCTGAAGAGTCTCTGCTGCCTTTGCCGCTGCTTCGATTGCTTTCTTTGAGGGCGGAAAGGGAGATTCATTTGTGTTGAGTTTTATGTATTTGCGAGCCTTCGGCTGTTCGCCGGGGGTGTATGGCTCAAGGCGAGAATGCTTCTCGCTTAAAAATCTGCTCATTTTTTCTTATCCTCTGATCTTATAATTGCGCTTTTTGCATGCGCTGTGAGACCCTCGAGGGTTGCAAAATATGCAACATCCTCGGCAATCTCATCCAAAGCATCGGCGGTGAAATAAGTATATTGAGTTTTCTTAACGAAATCATCAACCGATAGGGGGCTTGAGAATTTTGCGGTTCCGCTTGTGGGGAGGGTGTGATTAGGGCCTGCAAAATAATCACCCAAAGCTTCGGGGCAATTTTTGCCCATGAATATTGAGCCCGCATGACGAATACTATCAAGATAATCAAAGGGATTATCAACCGATAATTCGAGATGCTCGGGGGCTATTTCATTTGCAATTTCAATAACCTCTTTAAGGTCCTTTGCAATAATTATCTTTCCGTTATTATCAATGGATGCGCGAGCGATTTCAGATCTTTCGAGCATCGGAATCTGAATTTCAAGTTCTTTTGAAACCTCATTTGCGAGAGCTTCGGAATCGGTAACCAAAACTGCGCTTGCCAATTTATCGTGTTCCGCTTGCGAAAGCAAATCTGCCGCTAAATGGCGGGGGTTTGAGGTTTCATCCGCAACGATTAAAATTTCACTCGGTCCTGCTATCATATCTATGGAAACAAGGCCGAAAACCTGGCGCTTGGCTTCTGCAACAAAAGCATTTCCCGGGCCGACAATCTTATCAACCTTAGGAACGCTTTCGGTTCCTAAAGCCAGAGCCGCAATAGCCTGAGCGCCGCCAATTTTGAAAATTTTATCAACTTCTGCAACGTGCGCCGCCGCTAAAATAACGGGGGAGATTTTTCCTTCGCTGTTAGGAGGTGTTACCATAACAACCTCGGGGCAGCCGGCGATTTTTGCAGGAATGGCATCCATAAGAACGGTTGATGGATAGCTTGCGGTGCCGCCCGGAACGTAAAGACCGGCTTTATCAACAGGGATAACCTTTTGCCCCATAAGCACACCGGGGGTATCGTTAATAATGAAGCTGTTTCTAACCTGATGCTTGTGGAATTTAGTTATGTTAGCTGCTGCTTTTTCGAGAATTCCGATAAATCTCGGCGAAACGAGGGTAAGCGCTTCTTCAATTTCTTCTTTTGAAACAAGAAGGGAGGAAAGCTTGGCTTTATCAAATTTTTCGCAATATTCAAAAAGCGCTTTATCTCCATTTAATTTAACGTTTTCTATAATTTCCGAAACAATGGCTTCAACGTCGATTTTATTTTCAACCCTTGCGAAAATCTCGGCATTTGAAACCTCGGATTTTTTCATAATCTTTATCATTATTTTTTCTCCTTGAGAGCTTCGAGCTTTTCTGCTATTTTTTCGATCATATTTCCCTTAAATTTAAAGGAGGATTTATTAGCGATAAGTCTTGCAGAAATCGGGCAAACTGTTTCGATAACCTCCAAATTGTTTTCCTTCAAGGTTATTCCCGTTTCAACAATATCAACAATAACGTCCGAAAGGCCTAAAATCGGGGCGATTTCGATAGAACCGTTGAGATGGATTATATCAATATCTCTGCCTTTTTGGGCATAGTGGGCCTTGGCGATGTTTGAAAACTTTGTTGCAACCTTTAAGGTCTTTTTCGGATTATCTCTGAAATCCGCCTTCGCGGCAACGGCCATTCGGCAAATTCCTAAATTAAGGTCGAGCATTTCATAGATATCGGGGTTATATTCCAAAAGAATATCCTTTCCCGCAACGCCGATATCAGCGGCGCCTCTTTCAACGTAGATCGGAACGTCGGAGGGTTTAACCCAGAAGAATCTGAGCCCAAGCTCTTCATTCTCGAAAATAAGCTTTCTGCCGGGATCCTTAATCTCTTCGCAAGGGAATCCCGATTTTTCGAACATATCGTAAACCTTTTCGCCGAGTCTTCCTTTCGGAAGCGCGATATTAAGCATTGTTTTCAAGAATTTCAACCCCCTTCTCGGTTAATTTCAAAAGCTCTTTATATTTTATCTTTTGAGGCTTTTCCTTTTGTGCTTTAACGGTTTTTCCGAGAGCAATGAGGGAATCAATCGCCTTTTGAAGCGATAAAAGAGAGCAGCTGTCATCATAAAGCAAAACTGCGTCGAGGTCGAATGGCTCATCCTCGGTTTCTAAGGCTTCGAGCATATCAAGATAAACCGCAAAGCCGATAGCCTTTTCATCTATCTTCATTTTTTTCATAAGCCTGTCATATTGACCGCCCGAAAGAATGCTCTCGGGAATACCCTCAATATAGCCTTTGAAAACGAAGCCGTTATAATATTTGGTGTCGGGAACTGCGGAAAAATCGATATTTATAATATCGTTAGCTTCTCCAAAAGCAGAGAGGATTCTCTCGAGCTGCGAAAGGGCTTGGGATTCGCCCAAAAGGGATTTTAAAGCCGCGAGCGCCTCTTTTGGCTTTCCGTGAATGGAAATGAGCGCTTTTAGCTTCTGTGCGGTTTCATTCTCAATTCCGAGCTTGTCGCAAAGAGATATAAGCTCATGAGGATTCTTTTCGCCGATAAGCTTTAAAATTTCGAGCTTTGAAGAGGTATGTATATCGAGTTCGTCGATAATTTCATAAATTAGCCCTAAATGGGATATATCAAGAACTGCGCTCTCGGAGATTGTTGTAAGGCTTTTTGCAGCTAATTGCAAAACCTCTAAAATGCAGTAGTCGTCAACCTCGCCCAGCGCCTCAAGGCCAACCTGCATTATTTCCTTGAAGCTCTCGGTGCTTTTTGAAATCCTGTAAACGTTTTCGTTATAATAAACCTTATTAACGGGGTTTACCTTATCTCTGTTATTTTTGATGATAGAAAGAGTGACGTCAGGCTTGAGAGCCATCAGCTTTCCGCTCATATCGGTGAAGGTGATGATATTATCGGAAATAAGGAAATCTTTATTGTTTGCATAAAGATCGTATTCCTCGAATTTGCTCATTTTATAGCGGCTGTAACCATAGCTTTCGTAAAGGGAACGAAGGGCAAAAATTGCCTTTTCTTCATTTTTTAAGGAGAGTTTTTCAGGCATCATTTTTCTTCCTCCTTCATTTTATCTATAATAGCGCGATAGCCGCCGCTGCCATAGTTGAGGCATTTGCTGACTCGGCTTATGGTTGCTGTTGAAACGTTTGTAAGGGAGGCAATTTCTTGATAATTCTTGCCCTCATCCAAAAGAAACGCAACCTCAAGCCTTTGCGCCATATCCTGAATTTCTTTGATGGTGCAAACGTCCTCGAAAAAATTATAGCAATCCTCTCGGGAGCTAAGGCTTAATATTGCATCAAAAAGCTTGTCTATTGAATCTGAATGAATGTTGCTCATTTATACTACTCCGCTTTCATTATTAATATAGGGACATTTTACCACTTTAGCATACTAAAGTCAATACTATTTTCAATATTTTTTAAACTTTTATAAAAACAGACAAAACAGCGGCAAAAATGTGGGTATAATTTAACATTTTTGAGCTGTTTTGCGTATAATTTTATTAAGTTTAGCGATCCGACATCGGAATGAAGGGTCTATCCTCTTTAACGTTTATATAAGCGGGTCGGATTATCTTGCCCGCATTCTGGATTTCTTCAATTCTGTGTGCGCTCCAGCCGGCAATTCGGGAGATTGCGAAAATGGGGGTGAAAAGCTCGTTTGGAAGCTCGAGCATTCTGTAAATCAGCCCCGAATAGAAATCGACGTTAGGGCTAACGCCTTTATACATCTTTCTCTTTTCTGCAATAACCTCGGGCGCAAGCCTTGCAACCTTTTCATAAAGCGCGTATTCTTCCTCGTTGCCCTTTTCTATTGCGAGATCCTTGGCGCAGCTTTTAAGAATCTCGGAACGGGGGTCTGAAACGGAATAAATCGCGTGGCCCATTCCGTAAATAAGGCCTGCCTTATCAAATGCATCTTTGTTTAGGAGGCGATAAAGGAAATCCTTGATTTCGCCCTCGCTTTTTGTGTTGATGCTTTCCTTCATATTGTCAAACATCTGAACAACCTTGATATTAGCGCCGCCGTGCCTTGGTCCTTTAAGAGAACCTAAAGCCGCCGCAACGGAGGAATAGGTGTCGGTTCCTGAGGAGGTTACAACGTGGGTCGTGAAGGTGGAGTTATTACCGCCGCCATGTTCCGCGTGAAGAACTAAAGCCAAATCGAGGATTTTTGCCTCTAAATGGGAAAAACTTCCGTCTTCTCTAAGCATATGAAGAAGGTTTTCGGAGGTTGAATAGGAGGGAACGGGGTGGTGAATAAAAAGGCTCTGGTTTTGATGATAATGCTTATATGAATTATAGCTGTAAACCGAGATCATCGGAAAAACGGATATAAGATGAAGCGACTGCCTTAAAACGTTTGCAATAGAAATATCATCGGGGCTTTCATCATAGGAATAAAGCGCTAAAATGCAGCGGGAAAGCATATTCATCATATCTTTTCCCGGAGCTTTGAGAATCATATCTCGAACAAAGGAGGGGGGAAGGCTTCTCAAAGAGGCAAGCTCCTCTCTGAATTCGGAAAGCTGATCGGCAGTCGGCAGCTCGGAAAAAAGGAGCAGATAGATCGCTTCCTCAAAGCCGAAGCGGTCGTCCTTCATAAAGCCGTCAACTAAATCTTTAACGTTATATCTGCGATAGCAAAGCTCACCGGGGCAGGGAATCTCGTGTCCGTTTTCATCGAGCTTCTTGGCTTGAACCTTTGATATTTCGGTAAGACCCGTAACAACGCCTTTACCATTAAGATCGCGGAGACCTCGGTTGACCTGATGCTCGGCATACATATTGGGGACAATGTGGTTATTAGAGCCGGATTTTTCGGCAAGCTCCTTTATGTAGGGTGTGATTTCAGAGAAGTTTCGCATATTTTTCTCCCTTCTTTTGGCCATTTTTCGTATTACAATTTCATTATACACTATTTTAGCCTATAAATCAAACTATATATTTAACTGAATGGGAACAAATTGTTAATTTTATCCTTTTATTTCTATTGATTTTAGCTTTTTAATGTGGTAAACTTAATTGGTAATAATTTCGATATTATTCTTGGAGGATTTATTTTGATATATTCGAACGTTTTAGAAGCAATGGGCAATACGCCCCTAATCAGGCTTTCTTCAAAAATAGTGCCCGAGGATTCGGCGCAGATTTTGGTTAAATACGAGGGTCTCAACGTTGGCGGCTCGATTAAAACCAGAACGGCTTACAGTATGATTATGGAAGCCGAGAAAAAGGGCGTTATCAATAAGGATACGATAATCGTTGAGCCAACAAGCGGAAATCAGGGTATTGGTCTTTCCCTTATCGGCGCGGTCAAGGGCTATAAGGTTAGAATAATTATGCCGGATTCGGTCAGCGAGGAGAGAAGAAAGCTCATAAAGGCTTATGGCGCAGAGCTTGTGCTTATCCATGACGATGGAGACATCGGCGCTTGCATTGATGAATGCTTGCAAACCGCTTTAAGAATGGAAAAAGAGGAAGAAAACGTTTGGGTTCCTCAGCAGTTTGTAAACCCCGATAATCCTCTCGCTCATAGATGCGGAACTGCCCTCGAAATTTTAGCCGAGGCAGATTGCCCCATTGATGGATTTTGCTCGGGCGTTGGAACGGGCGGAACTCTTTCGGGTATAGGCGAAGCCTTGAAGGAAAAATATCCCGATATAAAAATTTGGGCGGCAGAGCCTGAGCATGCGGCTATCCTTTCGGGCGGAAGCATCGGAACGCATCTTCAAATGGGCATTGGTGATGGTCTTATCCCCGATAATCTTAATATGAACATATTCGAGGATGTCGTTATCGTAACCGATGAAGAGGCTCTCGAAACCTCCAAAAAACTCATAAGAGAAGAAGGTATCCTTTGCGGAATTTCAAGCGGAACCAACGTTACCGCCGCCTTAAAGCTGGCAAAAGCATTGGGCAAGGGCAAAACCGTTGTAACCGTTCTCCCCGATACGGGCGAAAGATATTTCAGCACAGAGCTTTTCGATTAATCAAATAAGCTAAACTAAAAAAACAATCAGCAAGGGAGATGCTCCGAAAGCGTCTCCCTTGTTTTTTATCATAATATATTATTCGCCTTTAGCATAAAAAATATGACGCCTTCCAAAAGGAGGGCGCCATATTGATTAGTGGTTTAAAGTTTAATCGAAATCTGTATCTTCAAGCTGAGTGCCTGCGTTATCCGAGAAACCATTTTCAATAAAACTGCTGATGGTTTCCGAATCGCAGTAGGTATCTTTTAATGCAGAAATCTCTGTTATTTGGGGAGAAAAATATTCTTTTTTCATAAATTTTCTCCTTTCTTAACCTGCGGTATGGGTAGAAGAGTTGATTCCGCTTTCGCTTGCAACTATTCTAACAACCGAGTTGCTATATTTAGTATAGGTAACTCCATCGAGTTCATAGGTAACAAATGCTCTAACATTTCTTGTCTTGCCTGCCTTAACGCCTGTAAGGGTTACCATAAAGTTTCCTCTTGCAGTGTTGCTAACTTCTCCTATAAGGTTATAGGAATCAAGAGTTAAGGTTTCGGGAGCATCGTTATAAGCAATACCGCCAATAACTATACCTTGAGACAAAACATTTGCATTAGCCGGAGCAATAACAGAGGCTGTGAAAGCAACGTTGTATTTATCATCTGCAACGCTGTAAAGCGGGTTGCTGTTGAGAACGATTTCGGAAATCTTAGCTGTGGTAACAGCGGCGCCTTCATCATAGTAGACCGCTT
>JAZORV010000157.1:0-8774 GCA_045656785.1 Acutalibacteraceae bacterium
CATTGTGATTACTGGGTTTTCTGCGCCGATATCTAAATCGGTTCGCAATTTTGGCTCGTTGCACCGATTTAGATATCGGCATAAAACAATTCGATAAATTCCAATTTGTTAAATTATTTTTTACTTACAATGATGTATGCATTATCAGTTTCAAATACCATCGTAACAGACATTGCTGTTGCCATTATAAGTGATTTTATATTCTCAAGTGTATCGGGATACACTTGAACCTTGCGAGTCCCCATATCAATATAGTCGCTTTGATTTTTATCGATGGATAAACAGAAGATGCCATCTTTATTCAGCAATGCATCTATTTTGGCAATAACTTGCTTTTTGTATCTAAAATGCATCATTGTTAGGGATGAATAAATAACATCGAATGTTTCGCTAAATGGATAATCATTGAAATCATCACAGACAAAAACAATGTTTGTATGCTCTTTTAAGTTTTCTTTTGCTCGTTCAATAGTCTTTGGAGAAATATCAATACCTGTGAGGGTCATGCAAAATGGTGCAACCTTAACAGCAAGTCTTCCTGTACCAATGCCAATTTCTAAAACTCTTTTGCTATTGGTAAGTTCCATCGCTTCTATAAATTGTTCCCCATCCCATTGAGACATATGTTCTTGCAATACAGGAGGGTCACGAAAAGGGTCATTATCTTCCTCAATTAATAAATCATAATGATTGATTACTTCCATATTACACATACCTTCAAATTTTTATTTATCAAACCGATTATATCATAGGATTCTAAACTTTTCCACCTAACATTGTATAGAAATTAGTTCAAGTCCTCCCCGAAAACCGTTTTGGGCTTAGGATATCTACCCAGTTTCACTTGAAAAAATGGGATAAAAAAACCAGTAACCGCCCAGGTTACTGGTTTTTCTGCGCCGATATCTAAATCGGTTCGCATTGTTGGTTGCGGAGGCTGGACTTGAACCAACGACCTTCGGGTTATGAGCCCGACGAGCTACCAACTGCTCCACTCCGCGATATTTATTTTCGGGTTTTTAACCCTTTAGCCTAATTATTATACCACAGTTTTTCGAAAATGCAACCCCTATTTTTAAATTTTTTCAAAAATTTTCGTTTTGCTTCCTTTTGGGGACGCTTTAAGGATGTAAATGGTAGGCGGAGCTCTGCGACCTATATGGAAGGCGCCGGAGTTTATTTCCTTAAAGCGGGCGATATCACTTTTGCGCAGGCAAAAAGTATATACAACGCGATAAGTTTTTTAGCGACCGGAAATATTTTTATTTAATTTTATGTTTGTTATTGCAGTTTTATACGTGGTATGATAAAATATTTTTTATAAAAGTCCCGAGAGGGTTCGGGCAAAAAAGCACGTAAGGTAAGTAGGTATTAAGACAGAAAATTTGCAAAAAAACGGTGGATAAGCAAATATGAAGATAGGAAATTTAGAAATCGGCGGTTTCGCGGCGCTCGCTCCTATGGCAGGGGTTGCAGACAGGGCGATGCGAGAACTTTGCACGAGCTTCGGCGCGGCATACTGCGTTGGCGAGCTTGTTTCGGCAAAGGGCATAACTCTTGGAGATCGCAAGTCAGGGGAGCTTTTGGAGGTTCACGAGGGCGAAGGCATCAAGGCGCTTCAGCTTTTCGGCTCCGAGCCTGAGGTTATGGCAAAGGCGGCTGAAATCGCGACTAAAAACGGACCCGCTTTTATCGACATTAACATGGGCTGTCCTGCTCCGAAGGTTGCGGGAAATGGCGGCGGCAGCGCTTTAATGAAGGACCCTGAGCTTTGCGGCAGAATTGTTGAAAAATGCGTTGGGGCAACCAACCTTCCGATAACCGTTAAGATAAGGGCAGGCTTCGATAAGGCTCATATAAACGCGGTTGAGGTTGCCAAGGCTTGCGAGCAGGCGGGCGCGTCGGCTATTACTGTTCATGGCAGAACAAAGGATCAGATGTATGCTCCGCCGGTTGATTTAGAGATAATCAAGGCGGTAAAAGAGGCGGTTAAGATTCCCGTTATCGGAAACGGAGACATTGTTGATGCCAAAAGCGCGGCTGAAATGCTCGAAAAAACGAGCTGCGATTTTCTGATGGTTGGCAGAGCGGCGATGGGCGCGCCTTGGATTTTCTCCCAAATAAACGCCTATCTAAAGCACGAATCTATTCTTCCCGAGCCGCCTCTTTCTCAGCGAATGCTCGTCCTTTTGGAACAGATAGAGCTGATGATGAAATATAAAAACGGAAGAACAGCGCTGCTTGAAGCGAGAAAGCACACTGCCTGGTATATGCGCGGACTTCGAGGTGCGGCAGAGCTGAGGCGAAAATGCGCTGAGATTGAAACCTTTGAGGACGTTATAGCTTTAACTAAGCTTGCAATAGAAAGAAATCGAGAGGAAAATGAAAATGTTTGAAGAATTAAAAAAGATTGATATTGCAGGCTCTGATGTAGACCCTAACCACCATATTTATCAGCTCGAGGCATCGGGCGAGATGGTGCGCTATGCCGAATTTGAGGGCATAAAGGCGGGTGAAGAGGTGAAAATCCTTCATTCAACCGATTTTCATCTTAACCGAATGAATCAGCGCGACATTGAGGAAAACAATCCCGTTGTTGCTTCAACGAGAATCTATCGCGAGGCATTCCGCGATGAGAGAACCGTTCCGAACGCCAAGCGCACGATGGAGTTCTTCCCCCTTTTCGATGCAAATATCGTTACGGGAGACACCCTTGATTATTTAACTTGGGGCACGCTTGAGCTCGTTCAGGAGTGCATTTGGGATATCGACCCTGATGCAATCGTGGCTTTGGGTGGACACGATACCACTCGCCGGATGCAGGGGAAAATCGTTGATGAAACCTCCCTCGAATCCCGATATGAGATATTAAAGAAGCATTGGCGCCACGACCTCGCATACGTTTCTAAGGTAATTAAGGATAGAGTTATGGTGATAGCTCTCGATAACGGAAGAACGGGCTATTATGGAGACCAGGCAGAGCGTCTTCGCGCTGATATCGAAAAGGCAAAGAAGGAAAAATTGACCGTTCTTATCTTCCAGCACGAGCCTATTTGCACCAAAAATCCCGATGAAATCTACGTTGAGCCGATAAGAATAAACGATGGAACAGGCTGCCGAAATTTCTGCGAAAACTTTATTGGTTTTGAATCCAAAGACCCCGTAACAGATGAGGTTTATGCCCTTATAACCGAAAACGCTGACGTTGTAAAGGGTGTTTTCTGCGGACATATGCATTCCGATTTCTACACCGAGCTTTGCGGATCCTACATGGAAAACGGAGAGAAGAAGGCGGCGAAAATTCCGCAATACGTTTTAACCGGCAATATGTATGACAAGGGTCATTTTCTTGCGATAACAATTAAATAATGCTTGCATAATTGCGGTAAATAAAATATAATATAATAAAGAAGCTTTAGGAGGCTAAAAATAATGGCAAAAGATAAAGAATTAGATTATACCCCCGATCTTGTAACCCTCACTGATGACGAAGGCAAGGAATATACCTTCGAGATCCTTGATGCAATCGAGAGCGATATGGGAAGATATCTCGCAATGCTCCCGACCTTTGAGGACCCCAACGAGCAGCTCCAGGATAGTGGCGAGCTTGTTATTGTTAAGGTTGAGGAAGAAAATGGCGAGGAATATATGGTAGATATCGAGGACGACGATGAATATGAAACCGTTTCCGAAGCATTTATCGATCGCCTTCGTGATTTTTACGAAATAGACGAGCAATAATAATTAATGAATGCATCGCTCCTGCGATGTTCGCGGACTTCAAGCGGCTATATAACCCTACAAGTAATTTTTCGGGAGCCTTTTTGCTCTCATAGTGGAGCTGCAGGCCTTCCGCTTTTGCGGTTTTAAGGAAACATGAAGCTATGGGGAAGGCACCCACCTGCTGAACGAGCAGGTTATTATCAGCCGCCTACGGCATTGCGGGAGTGTTACAGTCAAAAAGCAAAATTAAATACTAAACAAAACCGAGAATTGAAGCGAATTCCTTTTGGAAGGGTCTCAATTCTCGGTTTTTTTATTTATTTTCTTCAGTTTTCGATTCTTCTAAAATTATCTCTCCATGTTTTTCCTCAAATTCTTTAATAAGTCCGCGGATAAGATAGAGGATCTGCCCGTTTGCAGAGCGACCTTCGTATTTTGCGATATAGTGCAGTTTTCCATGAAGCTCGGGAGGAACTTCGATTCCTAAATGTTTATTATTCTTATTTCTCATAAAATCACCAAAAAAACTTATTTTAAGTATATTTTAAGTTTATTTTATGGTATAATGTTGTGGGTATACTTAAAATGAGTATACCCAATTTATGAGAGGGTGATGTTTATGACTTGTACTTTTTTTGGACATAGGGATTCATCGATAAAAATTAAAGATAAGCTTGAGGAAGCTGTAATATTGTTTAACCTTTCCTTGCAAAGTGGGGCGGGCTATGGTAAAATAGCTTAGAGGCGAGGAATATGAAGATAGAAAAATGGCTAAAGGAGAATACAAGCGCGCTCGGTGGCAAAACGGTTGTTTTAAGCGGCTCCACGGGTGGCCTCGGGCGAGAGCTTTGCTTTTATTTAATTGGGCTTGGCGCACGCTTAATAACGCTTGACAGAAACCCCGAAAAGGCGAAAAAACTCAAAGCCGAGATTTTGGAAAAATATCCCACCGCCAAAATTTCCTCTTATTTTTGCGATATGGAAAAGCTCGAAGAGGTAACGCGCGCGGCAGAAGGATTAAAGAAAGAAAAAATCGATGCGCTCATTCTCAATTCCGCCGCCTATGCGATACCAAAAAGAGAAACGAGAGAGGGCTATAACAACGTTTTCACCATTAATTTTATTTCGCCCTATTATCTTTTGAAGGAGCTTCTTCCTTCTTTGCGGGAGAGGGGCGGCAGGGCGGTTATCGTTGGAAGCATTGCCCACAACTATTCCAAAACCGACCCCGAGAATATAGATTTTGGCTCCAAAAATTCCTCCGCTTTAATTTATGGCAATTCCAAGCGTTATCTTATGTACTCTACATATAAGCTTTTTGAAAATGAGGATAAAGTCTCGCTTGCGGTGGCTCATCCGGGGATATCTTTCACAGGTATAACAAACCATTATCCGAAGCTTGTTTTCGCCCTTATTAAGCACCCGATGAAGCTTATATTTATGAGCCCCAAAAAGGCGAGCCTTTCTATTCTTTTAGGCCTTTTTCAGAAAACCGAATTTGGCTTTTGGATAGGCCCCCGATTATTCGATATATGGGGTTACCCAAAATTAAAAAGGTTAAGCTCTTTTAAGGAAGCTGAAGCTAAAAGAGTATTCTTATCAGCAGAAGAAACATATGAAAAAATCGAAAGGATGAAGAAAAATGAACTGGGAAAAGATTTTTGATTTTCTATGGGAAACCGCGATTTCATTAGGCTCGAAGCTGATTATTGCAGGAGTAGTTCTGATAATTGGCTGGAGATTCATTAAGTGGTTCAAAAAATGGCTTAAAACCACCAAAAGAATCAAGCGCGCCGATGATGGAGTTCGCTCATTTCTTGCAAGCTTTGCGGGAATCGCGGGCGGTGTGGTGCTGTTTTTGACCATCGTTACCATCCTCGGCATCCCGACAACCTCTTTTATAACCGCCCTCGCATCCTGCGGAGTTGCAATAGGTCTTGCGCTTCAGGGCGCGCTCGGAAATTTCGCGGGTGGAATTATGATAATGCTCTTCAAGCCCTTTAAGGTCGGGGATTATATAACGACCCCCGATGCCGCGGGAACCGTTGCGGAAATAACGGTTGTATACACGATTTTAAGCACCCCTGCAAATGAAACCATCACAATTCCGAACGGAGTTTTGATGAATGAGGTCGTGGTGAACGCTTCGGCGGTTGAAACAAGGCGAGTTGACCTTAATTTCTCCGTTTCTTATGATAGCGACGTTGAAAAGGTTAAAGAGCTTCTTATGAGCGCGGTTATGAAGCACGAAAAGGTTTTAAAGGACCCCGTTCCCTTTGCAAGACTTTCGGAGCATGGCGATTCTGCGCTTGTGTTCACCGTCAGAGCCTGGTGCAAAACGGATGATTTCTGGGACGTTAAATTTGATCTTATCGAGGATGTTAACGGGATATTTAAGGAAAACGGAATCAGCATTCCTTTTCCTCAGATGGACGTTCATATCAGCAAATAAAAAAAGGGAGACACTTCGTAAAGAAGCGTCTCCCTGCTTTCTTTTTTATGGATATTCAACCCTCGGAATCGATTCCGCAGCGCCTTTTCGTGTAACCGAAATTGCCGCTGCATAGGAAGCAACCTTAAGGCATCTTTTTATGCTTTGATTGAAGATTCTGCCTGCGAGGAAATATCCGAGGAAGGTATCTCCTGCGCCTGTTGAATCAACAACGTTTCTTACTGTATCTGCTTCTATATCAATTCGGATATCGTTTCTCGGGTGATAATAAATACTTCCGTTCTTGCCGAGAGTTACAACAAATTCAGCCGTCGGGAATTTCTTCTTAAGCCCACGCAAAATAGTTTCTTCCCTTTTGGCTCCTGTCAATACTCTCGCTTCTCCGAGGTTTAAGATAAAAAGATTAACTCTATGAAGCGGAAGCTTGAGCAAATCTTCGTTTATGGGGGAGGGATTCATTACGATATACATCCCCATATCAGCGGCGGTGTTAATTATTGCCGAAAGATTGTTTATTTCGTTTTGGATGAGCAAAATATCCTTGGAGGAAAATTTGAGAAGGGTGTTCACAACTTCGTTTTTCTTGATCTTGTTATTAGCCCCTGAATAAAGTAAAATGCTGTTTTCTCCGCTTTCATCAACCAGAATTATCGCGTGGCCGGTTTTTTCATGCTCGTCTATCATGATGTTGTCAACGTTAACGCCCTTTGATTCGAGAAATTCAAGCAAGAAAATGCCATCCTTTCCGATTTTGCCTGCGTGGTAAACCTCAACGCCTGCCTGAGCAAGCGCAACAGATTGATTCAGACCTTTGCCGCCACAATGCATCTCAAAGCCGAGGGAGGAAGAAGTTTCCCCGGGGGCTACAAAATGCTCAACTTTATAAACGTTATCAATATTGAGAGATCCGAAATTTATAACCTTCATTTTATGTTTCTCCTCAAAAACTTTGTACCTTGTATGAAATATTTTAACAGAAAAAAGCGAAAAGTCAAGGATGAAAGCAAGAAAAGACCGAAAAAAGGCAAAAAACGTCGGAAAGCGAGATAAAAATTTTAACAAAACATTGTGTTGCTTGAGAAAATGTACCCAAAAACGGGCTTTGCCTTCGCAAGTGTGCGAAAAAATTGGTGAAATTCTATAAAAAAATAAAAAGTAAGCAGTTTAATTTCCTATAAAAATATGGTTGCATTCCCTCTTCTGCTATTGTATAATAGAAAAAAACGAAAAGAAGGTATAGAAAATGTATAAACGAGTTTTAACCGTTCAGGATGTTTCCTGCCTTGGGCAGTGTTCATTAACTGTAGCTCTTCCGATACTTTCGGCTTCAGGCAACGAAACCTGTATTATTCCTTCAGCAGTGCTTTCAACCCATACCGGTGGCTTTTCGGGATTTACATTCCGTGATTTAAGCTCTGATATTCCAAAAATTCGTGAGCATTGGCAGAAGGAAAATATCGATTTTGATGCAATTTATACCGGCTATCTCGGCTCTATTGAGCAGATAAATTATATAAAAGACCTCTTTTCCGGTGTTTTAAGAAAGGGCGGAAAAACCTTTGTCGACCCCGCTATGGCTGATAACGGAAAGCTCTATTTCGGATTCGATGAGGCTTATGCCAAGGCTATGGCTGAGCTTTCTGCCGAAGCGGATGTTGTTCTCCCGAATTTAACCGAAGCTTGCTTTATGACCGGCTTCGAATATAAAGAGAATTATGATGAAGCATATATAGATGAGGTCTTAAGCGCTCTCAGAGGAATCGGATGTAAAGATATCATTTTAACAGGTATCGGATTCGAAGAAGGCGCAACCGGCGTTATCGTATTGGAAGGGAACAAGAAGCATTATTATAAGCATAAGAAAATCTCTAAGGGTTGCCATGGAACGGGCGATATTTTTGCATCTGCCTTCGTGGGCGCCGTTCTTTGCGAAAAAACTATGGAGGAGTCGGCAAAGATTGCAGCTGATTATACCCTCGCTTGCATAGAGAATACAATTGTGGATGATAGCCATTGGTATGGCGCAAAGTTTGAAACTGCTTTGCCTCTGTATATAAAATCCCTCGAAAAATAAAACTAAGGGACGTCACGTTTATAAAAACTAAGGCTTGTTTGCTTTGATGCGTAGCAAATAGCCTTAGTTTTTTGTGTTTTGGGTAAATCAAAGTTTGAGATAATGATGGCTCAAAGGAAGTTGTAAAAATATAGTGCGCTTATTATATATAATGTATGTTGTCAACGATTCTAGACATTAGATGTTAGATTATAGATTATAGATTTGCTCGAACTAAACTCTGTCATTCTAGACGTTAGATATTAGATTTTAGATGCTAGATCCGCTCGAACTAAACTCTGTAGCGAAAACTCGGCTTATAGAGTCCCTCGGCTCCCTCTGACGAGGGAGCTGGATTTCAAGCCGATAAATCGGCTTGAAAGACTGAGGGAGAGACCGTATTTCGCGATAGCGAAACTGAAAAACTTGCCCTTCAATCTGTCTAAACTCTTTAAGAAAAATTATCGTAATAGAGCCCTTGCCTCCCTCTATCGAATAAGCCAAAGCAAATATCAATTCCTCGGCTCCCCTTGCGAGGGGAGCTGT
>JAZORV010000158.1:0-9471 GCA_045656785.1 Acutalibacteraceae bacterium
TAAATTTTGGTGTTTGGCCAAATGCCGAGCATTTGGCTTCGGTCTCTCCCTCAGTCATTTTGCTTCTCGCAAAATGCCAGCTCCCTCGTCAGAGGGAGCCACGGAATTGAGATTCGCTTCGGTTTGTTCGAGAAGAGGGAGCCACGGAATTGAGATTCGCTTCGGTTTGACCGACAGAGGTGGGATTTATCTTGTTTGACATCTGTCGTCTGAAATCTGATGGCTGATTTTGGGAGCCGAGGATGTGTGCTTCGCTTCGGTTTTTAAACATTATTAATAACACTACTATTTTAAATGCAACTATTCGAAAAATTTTTAATTTAATTAATTTTTTAAAAAGTAAACAAGAGGAAAATTCCTCTTTAAATAAAACAACATAAAACCTTTAGAAAAAGGAGAAAAAAATATGGATAATGAAATCATAAGAGAAGAGGAAATGGAGCAAGCCGAAGGCTTAGGTGATCTCAGCGTTCCGGTTGAGGAGGCTTATGACGAAAATTCCATCCAGGTTCTGGAGGGTCTTGAAGCTGTAAGAAAGCGCCCCGGCATGTATATAGGCTCAACGGGCGAGCGCGGTCTTCATCATCTCGTTTATGAGATTGTTGATAACTCTATCGATGAAACCTTGGCGGGATATTGCGATAAGATTCTCGTTGAGCTTCTCGATGACGGAATAATCAGAGTTACCGATAACGGCCGCGGAATCCCTGTTGGTATTCATCCGAAAATGGGTATCCCTACAGTTTCTGTTGTTTTCACCGTTCTTCACGCGGGCGGTAAATTCGGCGGAAGCGGTTATAAGGTTTCGGGCGGACTTCATGGCGTTGGTGCATCTGTTGTTAATGCGCTTTCAACCTGGCTCGAGGTAGAGGTTCGCGATGGCGCGCACATCCACCGCCAGAGATATGAAAAGGGCGCTATTGCGACTGACCTTCAGGTTATCGGCGATACTACCGAAACCGGTACTACCGTTACCTTCAAGCCCGACCCCGATATCTTCACCGATACCACAACTTATGATTACGACACCCTTCTTTTAAGACTTCGCGAGCAGGCTTTCCTTAATGCGGGAATCCGCGTTGTTTTAAAGGACTGCCGAAGCGACGTTCCAAATCCAAAAGAGGATGATCTCCATTTTGAGGGCGGTATTAAATCCTACGTTGAATATCTCCTTGCTGAAAGAAAGAAGGAGCGCTTAAATTCCGACGTTATATATCTTTCGGCTTCTGCAAAGGATTCGCAGGCAGAGGTTGCCTTCCTTTGGTCAACCGCCTTTGATAATAAGATAATGAGCTTCGCTAATACCATTCATACGGTTGATGGCGGTACCCATGAAAGCTCCTTCAAAAATGCGATGGTTAGGGCTATAAATAAATATGGTCTTAAATTCAAATTTTTAAAGGAAAGCGATGCTAAGCTTAAGGCTGACGACGTTTTGGAAGGTCTTATTGCGGTTGTATCTGTTAAATTAACCGACGCGCAGTTTGAAAGCCAGACCAAAGCCAAGCTTGGAAACACTGCGATGGGAACCCTCGTCAGCTCCATGATAGGCGAACAGCTCGCTTTATATCTTGAGGACCATCCGCAGGAAGCTAAGATAATAATGGAAAAATGTATCGCGGCTGCGGGCGCTCGTGAAGCGGCTCAAAAAGCTCGCGACCTTGAAAGAAAGAAGACCGGCGTTTCGGGAAGACAAAGAATGCCCGAAAAATTGGCGGATTGCATTTCCAAAAACCCTGAAGAAACAGAAATTTTCATCGTCGAGGGAGATTCTGCAGGCGGCTCCGCTATCAAAGGCAGAGATAATAACACCCAGGCAATTTTGGCGCTTTGGGGAAAGATGCTCAACGTTGAAAAAGCGAGAATTGATAAGGTTTATGGAAATGAGAAGCTCGCTCCGGTTGTAATTTCTCTGGGAACCGGAATCGGCGATAATTTTGATATCAACAAGCTTCGCTATGGCAAAATAATCATCATGGCCGATGCCGACGTCGACGGTGCTCATATTTCAACCCTTCTCATGACCTTCTTCTATCGCTATATGCCCGAGCTTATCGAAGGCGGACATATCTATATCGCAAAGCCCCCTCTATATAAGGTAAGCCGAGCAAAGCAGAGCTATTATGCCTTCTCGGATGAGGAAAGAGATTTTTATATTGAAAAAATCGGCGGCAAATGCAATATTCAGAGATATAAGGGTCTTGGTGAAATGGATGCGGATCAGCTTTGGGAAACAACCATGGATCCCGAAACCCGTTCGATGCTCCGCGTTACTATCGAGGATGCCGAAATCGCCGATGCCGCAGTTACGATGCTGATGGGTGATGAGGTTGAGCCGAGAAGAGAATTTATCGAAGAAAACGCTCAATACGTTGAAAATCTTGATATTTAAGAAAAGGGGATAAAAAAATGGAAAAGTTAAAATTTAATTATTCTCTTTCTTCGGAGCAATTCAAGAAAGGTATGCTTGCCGCGGGCGCATTCAAGCCCCAGAGGGGAAAACAGGTGCTGGTAACGGTGCTTTGCTTATTCATCGTTTTTAATTCGGCTTCTGCCCTCGTTGCGGGCGCGCTTCAGGGAAAGGCTTTTGACCTTATTCAGCTTGTTTTTATCCTGATAGGCATCGGCGCTGCCGTTTATATCTGGGTTTCTCCTGTGCTTATGATGAAAAGCGCAATGAAAAATCACCTCGAAACCGAAGAAATCGAAATTGAGGAAACCGAGGACGGAATCGAGATAAGAGGAAACGAGACTGTCAATATAACCAATAAAAATTACATCGGTGTTCAAAATAATAAGGGCTTTTTGGTGATTTATTACGACAGAACCTATATCGCCATTCCCGAAAGCGAGATAACCGATGAAATAAGCGAGGCTTTGGAGAAAAAATTCGATCAGCTGATGGAAATGCCCCAAAAGCCTCGAGATGATTATGATAACCCCGAGTTCGGAATCTGGAGCCCCGAAAATGCAAAATCCGCCCTCGAGGACGAAAACGAAGCTGTTTCTCAGGAAAATGAGGAAGCTTCTCAGGAAAATGAAGAAAATAATCAGGAAGAAATAAAAGAGGAAGGAGAGAATTTGAGCGATGAGTGATGAAATTATCAAGGTTGAAGGCGAAGAGACGGAAGCTGCCATAACCGAAATTAATGGCTCGATAACCGACGTTGAAATTGCGGGCGAAATGAAAAAGCGTTTCCTCGAATATGCGATGAGCGTTATCGTGGCTCGTGCCCTTCCCGACGTTCGCGATGGCTTGAAGCCTGTTCACAGAAGAATTCTCTATACAATGTATGAAAACGGACTCACCCCCGATGTTGCCCATCGTAAGTGCGCCGATACTGTCGGTGCGGTTTTGGGTCGTTATCATCCGCATGGTGACGCTTCCGTTTATGATGCGATGGTTAGAATGGCGCAGGATTTCTCCCTTCGCTATATGCTGATAGACGGTCACGGAAACTTCGGCTCCATAGATGGCTATGGCGCTGCTGCTTATCGTTATACTGAGTCCAGAATGAGCAAATTAGCTCTTCACATGCTCGATGATATCGAAAAGGAAACTGTTGATTTTATTCCCAACTATGATGACCGCTTGGAGGAGCCAACCGTTCTTCCCGCGCGTTTCCCTCAGCTTCTCGTTAATGGCTCGAGCGGTATCGCTGTTGGTATGGCAACAAATATTCCCCCTCATAACCTCGGCGAGGTTATTGATGGAATGTGCCATCTTATTGATAATCCCGATGCTTCTGTTGAGGACCTTTGCCAGTTTATAAAGGGCCCCGATTTCCCAACGGGCGGTATTATTATGGGCCATAGCGGAATCAGAGCGGCTTATTCAACCGGCCGCGGAAAGGTTGTGCTAAGAGCAAGAACCGAAATCGAAGAAATGCGCGATGGCAGACATAAGATTATCGTTTCGGAAATTCCATACGTTGTTAATAAGCTCAACCTTGTTAAAACGATTAACGACCTTATCGATGATAAGCGCATCGATGGGCTTATGGACGTGGTTGACTATTCGGATAAAAAGGGTATCAGAATCGAGATAATCGTTAAAAAGGATATGCCCCCCGAGGTTGTTCTTAATCATCTCTTTGCCGCAACCCAGTTGCAGACCACTTTCGGCGTTATTATGCTCGCCCTCGTTGATGGCAGACCGAAGATTTTAACATTGAAAGAAATGCTCGAAAATTATATCGATTATCAATGTGAGGTTATTTCGAGAAGAACCGCCTACGACCTTAAAAAGGCTAAGGAAAGAGCCCATATTTTGGAGGGCTATAAAACCGCGCTCGATTATATCGACGAGGTTATCAAAATCATCCGCGCTTCCAAAACCGTTCAGGAATCGAAGGAAAACCTTTCGGAGCGCTTCGGTTTTGACGACGTTCAGGCAACTGCCATCGTGCAGATGCCCCTCGGCCGTTTGAGTGGTCTTGAAAGACAGAAAATCGAGGATGAGCTCGCTGAAAAGCTCGCAAAAATTGCCGAGTATGAGGGAATCCTTGCCGACCACACCAAGGTTCTCGATATTGTTAAAACAGAGGCTCTCAACCTCCGCGATAAATTCGCAGATAAGAGAAGAACCGATATCACCGCCGTTTCAGGCGATGTTGACATCGAGGATCTCATCCCCGTTGAGGATTGCGTTATGACCAAAACTGTTCGCGGCTATATCAAGCGCTTGCCCGCAAGCGAATATTCTGCTCAGAACCGCGGCGGCGTTGGAATAAAGGGCATGACAACCCGCGATGATGATAACGTTCAAAGCATGTTCGTTTGCTCCTCGCATGACCATATTATGCTCTTCAGCAACTTGGGTCGCGTTTATAAGCTTAAAGCTTACGAAATTCCCGAAGGAACAAGAACCTCTAAGGGTCTTAACATCGTTAATATTCTGCCGCTCATGGAAGGCGAAAAGATAACGGTTATGATTCCTGCTCCCAAAGAGATGGATGAATATTTCGTTAATATGATAACCAAAAACGGTATCATCAAGAGAACAGCCCTTCCTCTTTATAAAAATATCAGAAAGACGGGCGTTATCGCCATCACCCTCGATGAGGATGACGAGCTTTCTTACGTTAATATAACCAAGGGCGAAAGCGATTTGCTTGTTGCAACAAAGAAGGGTATGTCGATTCGCTTTAAGGAATCCTCGGTTCGCCCCATCGGCAGAACTGCCCGCGGCGTGCGCGTGATTAAGCTTCGTGAAGGGGACGAGGTTGTCGGCGCAGTTGAGGTTACAGAGGATAAGAAGTTATTAACCGTTACCGAAACCGGCTATGGCAGACTTTCAGAATTTTCCGATTATCGCGCCCAATCACGTGGCGGTAAGGGTATCACCAACTACCGTGTAGCAAAATATGGCGACGTTGTCGGCGTGCTTGCGGTTGATGATGAAATGGACGTTATAATGATGTCGGCAGATGGAATTATTATCCGAATCGCCGTTGCCGATGTTTCGCTCTTCGCCCGCCCCGCAAAGGGTGTTCGCGTGATGCGATTCAAGAAGGATACGGATAAGGTACTGCAGTTGGCAGTTGTTGCGCATGATGATGAAGCCGAAACCGAGCTTCCCGATGCGCCCGATGCCGATGCAGGAGAAGGGGAAACAGCTGAAGAAGCCGCTGCTGCTAAATTAGGGGAAGCAGAAGAGGCAGAGGCGGCAGAATCCGCAGAAGAATAAAGGGAAAAGGCGGAAAGAGGTAAATATTTTTTAAAAATGCGGCAGTTAGAAAGTGGTGCAGAAATACACCTCTTCTGGCTGTTGCATTTCTAAATGTTAGAAAAAAAGTGATTGGCCTTTGATTGTACACTTTTTTTGTTAATAACAAGAAAATTTCAATTAATTATCCAATTTTATAAAACTATAAAAATCGATAAAAGGAGAAAATTATGACGATCAATAATATTAGCGATCCAAAATTGATTAAGATGGCGATGATCCGCAAAGTGGCAAACGCGGTGGCTCTTAGCTTCGTTGTGGGGTATGGATTTAATGAGCTTCTTAAAGAAGGAATCCAACTTCTTTATAATGTAACGGGCATTAATCTTCTTTCCTCCGATATATCCATTTGGATTTATCAAATCGTTGTTACCACTCTTATTTTCACCCTTCCTTTTATCCTTTTTTCTCCTTTGATGAATATCCGCGTTGGGTCCGCCTGGCGTTTCGGGCGCGCGAGAAGGGGAACCGCGCTTCCTGTTATTATGATGGGCATCGGATTTATCGTTATTTCAAATTATATTGGAAATATGACCTACGTTTTCTTGAAATCCTTAGGTTTTGTTGCCAAAGAATCCGCCCTTTCAACCTCTGCCGATGAGGGCTTCCTTATCCCGATTATAGCTATAATGGCCGGCTCGCTTTTGCCTGCTTTTTTGGAGGAATTTGCCTTGAGAGGCGTTGCTCTCGGTGCGTTTCGGCGCTTCGGTTCGGGCTTTGCCATCGTAATTTCCGCGCTGTTTTTCTCCTTGATGCATCTCAATATTCAGCAGATTCCCTTCGCGTTTCTGATAGGGCTTTATCTCGGCTTTGCTGTTGAGATTACGGGCTCTATCTGGATTGGAATTTTCCTCCATCTTGTAAATAATTTCTTCGCCTTTGGCTTAGAGATTCTCGAGCAGTTCATCGGGCGAGGCGATTCGGCGGCGCTCAACATTACTTATTTCCTTTCGGCGCTTTTCATCGGAATTATCGGTTTTATTATTGCCGCAAATTCGAAGCACGAGATCTTCAAGCTCCCGAGCAGCGAAATTTTCATCGATGGCGAGAGCTTAAAACTCTCTGAAAAAATTGGCGCTGCCATCAAAAATCCCGGTATGATAATTTTCCTTGTTTACGTCCTCTATCAGCTTGTGGCGGCGGTGATCGGATTATGAAAAACAGCGAACTGATGGCGGCGGCGCTTGAGCTTGCAAACGAAGCTATGAATGGGGGAGAGGTTCCCGTTGGCGCGGTCGTTGTTAAAAACGGAGAGATAATCGGGCGCGGATTTAATACCCGAGAATCCGAAAATTCCGTTTTGGGTCACGCCGAAATAAACGCAATAAAAGAAGCCCAGAAGGCTTTGGGCAGTTGGCGCCTTTCGGGCTGCGATATTTTCGTTACCTTAGAGCCCTGCCCCATGTGCGCAGGTGCGATTATAAACGCGCGAATTGATAGAGTTTTCTTCGGGGCATACGATAGTGTGATGGGCTCTTTTGGCTCGGTTACCGATTTTTCTGTTCTGGGCTATCCAAATTCACCCGAAATTCACGGCGGATTTTCGGAGGATGAGTGTAAGGAAATATTAACGGAATTTTTCAAGAACAAAAGATAAAAAAAGAGAGAAAGCGTAGCGGAACGTACTCTTAAGGATAAAATGCCTAAAAAAGCAACTTTTTGCGGGCTAATGTGTTAAAAAGACACGGTATGCGGCAGCATTACCGTGTCTTTTCGCCTTTTATCCCACTAAAAATTTATCTTTTTTAGGTGATTAACAGTTTTGTAACGTAAAAATTTGTTCTTCTATCGAAGCCGATAAACTGCAGAAATACTTTGTGTATTTCAAAGTTTGAGGCGATGATAGATGGCGAATTTTCGTTCCAAAACCAATTTGTCCTTAAGAGTACGTTCCGAATTTCCGTTTTCTCTCTGTGCTTTTTATTGGGTCAATTTTTCGAAGATATCAAGAAGGGTGTATTCATCAACGCAGTTAAGTGATAAAACTCCGTCCGAAATTGTATCAGTTACGCTTGGCATCGAAACGAGGGCGTTGTTCACGTATAAAGGAAGCGTTTTGCCAACGTTTTCTTCGGTCGCGGTTTTGAGCCTTTCGGCGCCGCCGTCTGTGAATTTAAAGATCAGAAAATATTGTCCGTCCTCAAATTTTGTCGCAACCTCTTTAACGTCCGCCTCGGTCAGCAAAACGTTTTTGGCTTCATCCTTGATTTCGAGAACAGTTCCTCCCTTTATCGGCTTCGGTTCGGGGAGCTTTGCGGGCTCGGCGGCGGTCGGAAGGTAATCCTCCAAATGGAAAACCTCGTTGTAAGCTCCGCCGAGGTCGTGTATCTCATCGATAATATCGGAAAAATCCGAAGAATAGTCCATCGATCGATAAAGAATAAAGGCATCGTGCTGCTTTATGCTGTCGTTTTCATATATTGCATAGGAGTCGGTCGTGTAGGAATAATAGGGCGAGGTGCCGTGAATATTCGTCAGCAGCATAAACTCAATAACGTATTTAACGTCGTCAAAAACCCCGTAATCATCCGTCGCATCTTCCTTTATTGAAATGAGGCGGGTGTTTTTGATTTCAAGATATTGGTCATCCTGATTTTCGGGTGAAACCGATTTTTTATGAACGTTTTTAAGCTCGATTATCGCCTTTTTAACCGCTTCATCCTGCCAATCGGGGATTTCCGAATTTTGAGAAGCAGTCGTGTCGGAGGAAACAGTCTGAGGTGTTTTCTCTTTTTCTCCGCACCCCGAGAAGCCAATGAGCGTTAATGCTAAAGCCAAAAATAAAGCAAGTTTTTTCATGTCTTTCTCCTTTTAATAAATATGCTTATCTATTTATTAGACGCCTGCGCCTTTTAAAACTCTCAAAAATTCAGCTATATTAATTATATTATATATAATGTATGTTGTCAACGGTTCCAGACGTTAGATGTTAGATTCTAGATTATAGATTTGCTCGGTCTTAACTTTTGCATTTTTGGGTATTAAATTCGCTCGAACTAAACTCTGTAGCGAAAACTCGGCTAATAGAGCCCTTTCCTCCCCTTGCGAGGGGAGGTGTCGGCGCAGCCGACAGAGGGGTAGTCTATAAAACACAAACATTATTACAGCTTTGACTTGTAGCAAAGAACGGAACTACCCCTCAGTGCTTTTCGCGTTCGCGAAAAACACAGCCCCCCTCGCAAGGGGCGCCGAGGGCTAGTGGTTCGCTTCGGTTTTTAGCACAGAGTTAGGATTTATCTTGTCTGATATCTGTCGTTTGAAATCTGATGGCTGATTTCACAGAGTTAGGATTTATATTTTCTGTAGTCTGATATCTGTCATCTGTCGGCTGATTTCGCTCGCCCTTCCATCGAGCTAAACTCTATCGCGAAAATTAAGATAATAGAGCCCGTGGCTCCCTCTGACGAGGGAGCTGGCTTTCAAGCCGATAAATCGGCTTGAAAGACTGAGGGAGAGACCGTATTTCGCGATAGCGAAACTGAAAAACTTGCCCTTCAATCTGTCTAAACTCTTTAAGAAAAATTATCGTAATAGAGCCCTTGCCTCCCCTTGCGAGGGGAGGTGTCGAAAATCGAAGATTTTTGACGGAGGGGTAGTCTCTAAACATAAACAAATATTACGTAGAGGCTAATATCATTCGCCCGCCCCAAAGCAAAAACAATACACTAGTTCGTATTACGTACTAGTGGAGGACAGTGCTCGCAATAAAACACAAACAATATTTTTTAAACGATAGATTCATA
>JAZORV010000159.1:0-2210 GCA_045656785.1 Acutalibacteraceae bacterium
TGACGTAACAGATGATGATATCGCAAAGGTTATTGAGCTTTGGACGGGTATTCCCGCCGCAAAAATCAAGGAAACCGATCTTCAAAAGCTTTCGGGGCTCTCAAATGAAATTAAGAAAAGAATCATCGGTCAGGATGATGCGGTCGATTCTGTTGTTGCCGCGGTTAAGCGCTCAAGAGTCGGTATAACTCCGCATAGAAGACCCGCTTCTTTTATCTTTGTCGGTCCGACCGGTGTTGGTAAAACGGAACTCGTGAAGGTCCTTTCAGAGCAACTTTTCCATACCCCCGAAACTCTCATTCGACTTGATATGTCTGAATTTATGGAGAAGCATTCTGTATCTAGAATTATCGGAGCGCCTCCCGGATACGTTGGTTATGATGATGCAGGTCAGCTAACGGAAAAAGTCAGAAGAAAGCCTTATTCTGTTGTTCTTTTCGATGAAATTGAGAAGGCCCATCCTGACGTTCTAAATATTTTGTTGCAGATTCTTGATGACGGCAGAGTAACCGATGCGCAGGGAAGGGTAGTCAACTTTGAAAATACGATTATCGTTATGACCTCGAATGCGGGTAGCGAAGGAAGTAACAACCCATTAGGCTTTGGAAAAACTCAGAATGATGCTGCAAAGGAAAAGGCTGTTAGTGCTCTTGAGCAGTTCTTGCGCCCCGAATTTATCGGAAGAGTTGATGAGATTGTAGTTTTCAATAAGCTATCTGTGGAAGACTATGAAAAAATCGCCGCAATTGCAATAAGTGAGCTTGTCGACGTTTTAAATGAGAAGGGTATAGAACTCAAATATTCCTCGAAGGTATGCAAGCTTGTTGCAGAAAAATCCCATGGCGGAAAACGCGGTGCAAGAGATTTGAGAACCTTTGTAAGGCGCGAAGTAGAAGATAGAATTGTTGAAATCATTGTCGATTTCCCCGAAACCCAAAGCCTAAATGTCGGGGTCGAAAAAGATAAAATAAAAATTTCTTAAAAAATTTAAAAAAAACACTTGATTTTTCACGAGAGATATGTTATTATATGTTTCGTTGACGCGGGTGTAGTTCAATGGTAGAACTCCAGCCTTCCAAGCTGGCCACGTGGGTTCGATTCCCATCACCCGCTCCAAAAAAGAAAGCACTGACCTTTGAGGTTGGTGCTTTCTTTTTATAGTTTGTTTTTGATGGTAATTAAATAAGGAAGGAGCTAACGACAGTTTTCGGAAGAAAAGCGCCAAAACACGTGGTTGGTACTTTTTTATTTCTTTCGCTTTCTGTAGTCTTTTGGCGAAAGACCAGTGTGCTTTTTAAAAACAGCTAAAAAATTAGTAGGGGAGCCGAAGCCCGAAAGATAGCAAGCATCGTTTACTGAAAAATCATTTTTAAGCAAGGTTTTTGCAAAATTAACCTTCAATTGGTTCAATCTTTCCGAATAGTTTTGCCTCGTAGCTTTTTTGAATATTTCACTGAAATAATTCGGATTAAACCCTGCTTGATCTGCAACCTGCTTGAGAGTCGGGCTTTCTCTGAAATGAGTGTTAAGATAAAGAATAGCTTTTCTCATCGAGCTTAAAGTATCGTTTTCCGTAAGCGGTATATCATCAAAATTTCTGAAGAATATCGTAAAGAAGCATTCGCAGAGCTCTTTCGAGCATCCGCCATCAGTTCTGTCGCTTTCGCTTTTTATCATAAGAGCAAGGTCGTAAAGCTTGGTTAAAGCGTTATCATTTAATTTTGTGTGTTTAGAGCCCTTGAGGGTTGACAGCATCAGCAGGCGACTATCTGTTAAAATATCTTCCGAAAATGAAATGTTGATAATTTTCAGATTTTCTCCAGAGAAAATACTATGCAAATCTGTTGGAGTTATAATAAATGCTGAACCTTTTTTGAGCTCATATTCGCTTCCGTTAAGTTGGTGAATGCAAGAGCCTTCCAAAACTAATTCAATTTCATAATAAAAGTGCCAATGTATGTTAGATTGAGATATTCCCGAAAAATCTTTTGTTGCAACGGAAATCGGAGAGCTGTCACCATAGTTTTTTAATATCAATCTTGGATGCGGACAAAAAGACATAATTTCTCCTCCTTTTTAAAAATTTTAACATATATTTTAGTGAAAAACAATATGAATCTGAAAAAATAGCTGTTTTTTCCGAAAAATCTGCGTTGATATCAAATTATATTTTAAGTATAATTATCATATAGAATATATTTTGGAGGAAT
>JAZORV010000160.1:0-2092 GCA_045656785.1 Acutalibacteraceae bacterium
TTCCTAAGACCGCTTGGCCTCCGACTTCCTGAATATTTATTATTGATAGCGGTTTTTTCTGCTTGGGTGTGGTTAGCGCCGAGGATAGGAGGCATCGTGCCGAAGGTGCCCGTAAGAAGGGTTGTAACAGCATAGCCTAAAATAGTAGCGTTAGGAATATTGCTGAGCTTGCCTGCGGCATCTCCAACAACGTTTCCTTCCATCTGATTCTGAGAAACGCTCATAGCCAGATGTCCGCCTGCGGAGAATCCGCAAACTGCGATCTTATCGGGGCTGATTCCAAATTCTTCCGCGTGATAGCGAACGAACTGAACTGCTCTTTGACCATCGGTTATGATAGCCTGGTCATTGTATCCGTTGTTATAATCGCTACTATTTCCGCATCTGTAGCGAACAACGAATGCAGAATAACCTGCCTTATTATAAGCCTGAGCGATTGAAACGCCTTCGCCATTATCAGAGCGCTGGAAGTATCCACCACCGGGGTAGATAACAACGCAAGCCTTCGCGCCTTCAACGAGGTAGGGAGCGATGGTGGGGTTGTTGCCCGCTTCTGTTGAAGAATTGATGGTCTGCGAGGCAAATGTGGCGTTATAATAGGGGATAGCGTTATCCTCATAAAGAGGAATGCTCTTATGAGAAGCATATTTTGTTATAGCATTTTCGTATTTTGCTTCGGGCATATTAGCAGCATCCTTTTTAGCGGTAAGGGCAGTTCGGCTGTATTCGATGGTCTCCTCTCCGTCCTTATAATATTTAACGTAGGCTCTTGCGGCGCGTTCGCCTGCGGCGTTAATTCCCGAAAGGGTTATCATATAAACGCCATCAGTTGGGAATTTCGTAATACCGCGGTGAATGGTTTGGTTTCCAATTACAAATTGAGAAGTTGTGTTAAAATCTTCATAAGTGTTCTTGTTGGCGAAAATAATTCCGCATTCGATGAAATTCTCTTCTGAGATGCCTTCAACGGATGCCAGAACGGTAAGATTATATTTGTTAGCTCCCGATTTCGTCCAAGTGATACCATTTACAAGGTTAACAGAATCCTTAACCTGAGTGTTTTTACCATAAGATTCTGTTGTGAGGTTGATTTTGCCCGGCGCATAAATAGTAGCTTCTTTTGCGGTTGCGATAATGGTGTCTCCGTTTTTGATGGAGGAAAAATCTGCATCATCGGATTTAAGAGTAATCTTCTGGTCAAATCGAGCATTTGTTAAAGCTGAGCCATCAACCGTTATCGGATAGGTTTCGGTATTTTGAGTGTAGGTTGGTGTGATGGTGAGGGATGCGTTGCAAATCTCATCAAGGTCAACTGACCAACCTGACTGGGTGTAGCCAAAAACGAGGGGCATTTTAAGTGAGGCGATCTGCTCGGGAGTTACAACGGAGGAAATTGGTTTGCCTTTTTCAACGATAAAGGTTCCAAGCTGCTCTCCGTTTTTAGCCTTGAACATAACGATTTCTGCACCATCCGCGTTGGCATAAATCGTTTTGATGGCGGTGTCGCCATTTAAAGTGAATGTGTATTTTCCGTTGTCAGTTGCGGCAACAAAATTAGAATTTATCATCCAACCTAAAAGCCCATAGCTTTGATAAGAAAGAGCAGATGAAATTTCATAGGATGTATCTATTTTTTTAACAACTGAGGTTTCTGTTCCGATATCTTTCATAACGTTATTTGCAACGTAGGCGCTGGTTTCGGTAATTTTAACTGCCTCGGAATAATTTGCAACAACCTTGTTTGTGGCGGAAATAGTTGCTTGTGCACTGTGAACTCCACCGCTAAGCGTTGCAGAAAGGGGAATATTATTCTCGAAGAAACCATCAAAAAGATAGGTTTTTGAGCCGAGCTTAACCTCGTTTTCGGCAGTCAGTGTAACCTTTTCGCCTTCATAAGCAGAGGTAGAAGCTCCGCCAATGGTAACAGCGATTTCTTGATCCTTAGAATCAACAACGGTAACGTTGGGATATCTTTTAGCAGGGCCGATAAGAGCTGCTTCCTGAATTGAAAGTCTGGTTTGAGTAGTCCAAGTGGCAATGTTCGGGCAGATTGCGCGAAGACCGAAATATCTGGCAGTTCTCTCGTTAAACT
>JAZORV010000161.1:0-1032 GCA_045656785.1 Acutalibacteraceae bacterium
GAATTAAAAAAGAAAATGGAGGATAAAAAATGAAAATAGTATTAGAATGCGACCATGGCGGCGTGGAGCTTAAAAACGCTATCCGCGAGCATTTGAAGGAAAGAGATTTTGAGGTTCTCGACCTCGGCATAGAGCCGGGCGAGGCTATTGATTATCCCATTATGGCAGAAAAGCTTTGCAAGGAGATTACAGAAGGCGAAGCCGAGCTTGGTATCCTTTGCTGCGGAACGGGAATCGGAATGTCTATGGCGGCGAATAAAATCAAGGGCATCAGAGCCGCTTGCTGTTCTGACACCTTCTCCGCAAGATTCACAAGGCTTCATAACGATGCCAACGTTCTTTGCCTCGGCGGCAGAGTTGTAGGCGCGGGATTGGCGATAGATATGGTCGATTTCTTTGTTGATACAGAGTTTGAAGGCGGCCGTCATCAGCGCCGAGTAGACCTTATTAAGGATATCGAAGCAAGAGCTTAAGAGTTTATGAAAAATAAAAGCCCTCGGATTTCCGAGGGTTTTTCGTTTAGCATTCTTCTATATTTTCGCGCTCAAAAAGCTCGGAGGAGAAAAAGTCCCCAAGACCTATTTCAAGTCCGTCGCAGATTTCGTATATTATTCTCAGCTTCATGCTTGGGTATGAGCATTTCATGATCGTGCTAAGGGTTGATTGGGGAACGCCCGTTTTTAAATATAATTGATATTGCGTTATCCCGCGCTCCTCGCAAAGCTCCTTTATTCTTGAGGCAACCGCTTCGTTCAATTTCATTTTGTATCACCCTATACTTCATTTACTCGATATACTCTGACATTAAGTATAGGTAAATATCGGCTTAAAATACTTCGCGTACTTGATATTTTGAACGATTTATGTTAAAATTAGCATTGAGGTGATATTACGATGCGCTTTTTATGTGAAAATGAATTATGCATATACCAGGAAGATGGGTTTTGCATTTTGGATAGTATAGAGCTCGATGAAAAGGGAAGTTGCAGAGAAAGCATAAATATAGACATCGAAAAAGACCTTCTGATTAGC
>JAZORV010000162.1:0-11638 GCA_045656785.1 Acutalibacteraceae bacterium
CCAATGGGTAAAGCTGCGCCAGAAAAGCATCGCGTTGCTCATTGCTTCAACGTCTCTGAGGATTGATGCGCCGGTTGTTGAAAATCCGCTTACGGTTTCGAAAAAAGCATCGATAAAGGAGGGGATTTCTCCTGATATTACGAAGGGCATTGCCCCGAAAACAGACATTAAAAGCCAGGAAAGCGCAACAATAATGAAGCCCTCTTTAGCAAAGATAACGCTATCTTTAGGCTTGCCGATGAGTTTCAGCAGGAAGGAGAAAAAAAGCGTGGCTCCGATGGAAATTGCAAAGCTCCATAGGGAGGAAAAATCCAAATAAATCAGAGCAACGAAAAGCGGCAAAAGCATAAGAATTGCTTCTATCATAAGGATTTTGCCGACAGTGAAAATAACCATTCTTCTGTTCATAGCATTGCCCTCTTACATAAGAATGTCATCAAGATCATTGAGCCTTTGATTTGCCGCGAAAACAACAACCTTATCACCTGCGAGAATAGAATCGTCACCGCCCGGAATAAGGGTCTTTCTGCCACGGATTATTCCGGCGATTATGATGTTTTTCTTGAAGCTGAGATCTTTCAGAGGAATCCCAACGAGCGCCGATGACTGGCTAACGTTGAATTCGCCTGCCTCGGCCTTGCCATCCATAATTTTATAAAGGGTTTCAACGTTGCTTCCCAATGAATTTTCAAGGGCTCTCGCGTAGCGAACGAGAATGTCCGTAACCATATCCTGAGGAGAAACGATGCAGTCGAGCCCGAGACCTTCCGCCATCGTAACCATTTCCTTGCGGTTGATTTTAGTTATAACCTTCGGGACGTTCTGCTTCGAAGCAAAAATAGAGATGAGGATGTTTTCCTCGTCCATTCCCGTAAGGGATACGAAGGCGTCTGCATTTTCGATGCCTTCTTCCTTTAAAAGCTCTTGCTCTGCTCCGTCTCCATTGATTATAACAGCCTTTGGAAGCTCTTCGCAAAGCTCCTCGCAACGCTTGGGATCAAGCTCGATAATTTTAGGCGTGTTGCCGATTTTCGTCAGCATTTTCGCGAGATAAAAAGCAGTTCTGCTGCCGCCGAGGATTATAACGTCCTTAGCTTGCTTTTTAAGGGTGCCTATATCTTTTAAGAATTTTTCAATTTCTTGCGGACGAGCCATAACGCCGATTATATCTCCGCTTTTTAAAACGAAGTTACCATCGGGAATGAAAACCTCATCTCCGCGCATAACGGCGCAGATAAGAACCTTCGCATTATATTTTTCGCGAAGCTCTCTTAAAGCCAGACCATCGAGCTTGGAATCTGTCTTCAAAGGAAATTGAATCATCTCGAAGTTTCTTCTCGAGAAGGTTTCAATTTTTATGGCAGAGGGAAGCTTTAAAATATTGAAAAGCTCTTGCGCTGCTAAGAAATCGGGATTTATAGCCATCGAAAGGTTGAGATGGTGCTTCATAAACCCGAGGCTCTGGTCGTTATATTCGGGGGTGCGGATACGGGCAATAGTGTGGTGAGCGCCCATCTTGCGCGCCAAAAAGCAACTGAGCATATTAAGTTCATCCGAGCCCATCGTTGCAATAAAAAGCTCGGCTGTTTCAATGCCCGCTTCTTCTAAGGTTTCACAGTCTGCTCCGTTTCCGCAAACACCCATAACGTCGTAAATATTAGTGATGTTTTCGAGCGCCTTTTCATCCTTTTCAACAACGGTGATATCGTGCCCTTCTGCGAGCAGATTTTCGATAGCGGTCATTCCGATTTTACCGCCGCCTGCAATAACTATATTCATATTTCTTCAAACTCCTTTTGGAAAAACCATAAGAAATTAATAGCAAAAATTGCCTGCCATCCTAAATTTATATTATATCACAAAAATCGCGTTTTTCAAGAGTTCCCGAAAATAATATAAAAGCCTTAAAAAATGCTGTTTCGGTATTTTTGAGGGGAAAAATTAGTCGCGGATTTAAAAGCGCGGGAAAAGGCATGAACGCTCGAAAAGCTCAGTTCTTCCGAAATCTCGCTTATTGACATTTCGCTCTCCCTTAAAAGCCTCCTTGCTTCTTCGATTTTTAGGTTGTTGAAAAAACGCATGGGGCTTGCGTTAAGATATTTCTTGAAAATGTGATTAAGCTGAGTTTTACCGATAAAAAACTTTTGGCAAATATCGTTTTCAGAAAGTGTGTTATTAAGGTTTCGCTTCATAAAATCCGAAATGAGGCGAACGGTTGAATTTTTTGCCATCTCTCGGCTTTCCTCGCTTAATTTAAGGGGGATTCCGCTGTTTCTTCTGATAAGCTTTATAAGAAATTCCTCTAAATAAGCAGTTAAAAGCTGAGGTGAGGCAAAAATCTCTCCGCTGTTAATTTCTAATCTTCTTCGATGGAGATAATCTCCTTGAATCTCTCCAAGGGCGTTTTTTGCCTCCTTTAAAAAGAGCACCAAAAGCTTCTTAGAATCCTCATCCAAAAGGAAGGTCTTTTTCTTGAAAAAATCCATCGCAGGGCTTTGAGTTACGAAGGTAACAACGAACATATTGTTAGAAACCTCGCCGTCTGAAATGTGGGAATGAACGTCGTTCGGTTCGTGGAAGATTGCCGTTCCTTCCTCCAAAACGCTCGCAACTCCATCGGTGATTGCGATGATTCTGCCCTTATCAATGTAAACTATTTCCCATGAATCGTGCTGTTCGGGTGGGTGATAGAAATTTTTACCATGCTCGAAATAATAAATACTACCGAATCCATCGATAGTAAGCTCTCTTTTTACGTAAGAAATATTTGCCATTTTATCACCACCGAAAAAAATGTTAAAAAGAAAACACTTTCCGCTAACTACTTTAGCGCATTTTTATTGTATAATAGGATTATGAAAAAGTCAATCCGAAAAAAACGATAAAGGAGAATGTTATATGAAAATTTTAATGATAGGCGCGCATCAGGATGATAACGAATTTCGTTGCGGAGGCTTAGCCCATAAATACGTCGGGATGGGTTATGACGTTCGGTTTTTAAGCCTTTGTAATGGCTCGGGCGGGCATCATATTTTAAGCCCCGAGGAAACAACGAGAGCCAGAGCAGCGGAATCCGCGAAGGTAGCTGAGCTTTTAGGGATTACTTATGACGTTTGGGATATTGATGATTGCTCTTTAGAGCCAAATCTCGTCACCCGTCGAAGGCTTATTCGTTATATAAGAGAATATGCTCCCGACCTTATTATTACTCATCGCCCAAATGACTACCATGCCGACCACCGCAATGCAGGCCTTCTTATGCAGGATGCTTCTTATATGCTGATAGTTCCGCATGAATGCCCCGACGTTCCCGCTTTAAAAAAGACCCCCGTTATTCTTTATAACGTTGATTATTTCAAAAATCCGCCCTTCAGGGGAGATATAGTCATTGATATTGATAGAGAAGTTGATACAAAGCTGAAAATTGCCGATATTAACGTAAGTCAGGTTTATGAATGGCTCCCTTATACGAAGGGAGAGACTGTTCCCTCATCCCCAAAAGAGCGCTTCGAATGGCTCAAGGGGATGGAAATAACCGCAGATACAACCGATGAAGAGGTTTTAGCTGCCGAGCGGGGATATTTGGTCCGTTTTGCGAAGGTTGCCGCAAGCTTCAGAAAAGAGCTTATCGAGAGATATGGCGAAGAAAAGGGCGCCCGCGTTCGCTTTGCCGAGGCTTATGAAATCTGCCCCTATGGCGGCGAGCTTACAGAAGAGCTCAAAAATAAATTATTCCCGTTTTAAAATAAAAATCACTCTGTTTTTACAGGGTGATTTCCTTTTTGCATGAAAATATATTTATGATTGTTTTATTTTGACTTTCTGCATATTTAAGCGCTTGAAAAGCACCGCCCGATTTGCGGTCAATGTAACAGATAATTAAATCAGCCCTATCAACCATTTGGCGATTGCGGACTCCGATAGAAGCTTTAAAATGGGCAGATACCGAGGCTTGGCATATTTCTATTTCATCATAGTAATCCTCAAAATACTTTTCGTTATTCAAGTATTCAGCGGTAGGATAGGGCAAAACAAGAACATGAAAAGCATTGGAGTAGTCGTATTTTTTCTTCATTCTCGAAATTGCCGAAGAAGCACATCTGTCGAAATCTCCGTTTCTGCCGATAAGAAATTCAATATAGCTTTTGCTTTTAATTAGATCCCCGATAATATCCTCAAGCCTTGCTTCAAGCTCAATGGGATCATTAATATATCTATGCCCGAAGAGAGCAACTGTGTAAGGATCAATAAGCATAATCAAACCACCTCTTTATAATTACTACTATTCTCAGTTTCATTTATAGGTCAATTATACCGCTAAAATTAGTAAATATCAACTGCAATCGGTAGTTTTATCGGGAATATTACCGCCAAAATTATTATATAATAATGATCGTGAGGTGGTTTCGATGGATATTAGATTTGTCAGAGATCGTATTTCAGTTCTTAGAATAAAGAAAAATGTTTCCGAATATAAAATGAGCATAGATTTAGGTCATAGCAAGAGCTATATTCAAAGCATTTCTTCCGGAAGGGCGGCTCCGTCTTTAAGTGAATTTTTGTATATTTGCGAATATCTTGGAGTAACGCCGAGAGAGTTTTTTGATGAAGAAATGAAAGAACCGCAGCTTGTTAGTGAGCTTCATGAATTAACCCGAAATATGTCTGAAGAGGATTTAAGCATTCTTATCAAAACCGCCCAAAGATTAAATAAGAAATAATAAATCGCTGTGGAGATTTGTCGAAATGCAAAAAATAAGGTTATAACTAGTATATTTAACCCGCCGATTCTGGCGGGTTTTTATTTTGAAAATTTGCGATATAACTGTTGAAATAAAGGGCAAAAACATTGATTTTAGCAGAATTTGTTGACTTTTGACGTATTATATATTATGATTACTATGTATAAGTATCTGCAAAAACTGAGATAAGCTTTAGAATGAGGTTGAATATATGAAACGTGTAATTGCTTTGCTTTTATCTATATCGCTGGTTTTCGGTATGCTCACTTTGGGAGTATTCTCAGAAGAGCCAAAGCCGGATATAAACTATGCCGGCATGGGGGACTATACTGTTTCCCTTCAAGCTGACCCCACAACCGATAAAGCACCAACTGAGTTCGGAACTACCGCCGCTAATGGTAAGGTTTGGGTGGATAAGAGCGTTGTTGTGAATCAAGATCATTTTGAAGTAACCCTTTCTGCTCTTGCTCAGGAATATTTCTCCGAAAGCGGACAAACCTCAACCTCCTCAGTTTCTGCCGACGTTGTTATGGTTCTCGACCTTTCTCAGTCGATGCAAAACAATTCGCTTACCCTCGATAATGCTAACATGACCAGAACTAAGGCGATGGTTAAAGCAGTTAACGAAACCTTGGAAATCATTATGGGGGCGAATAGCTATAACCGAGTTTTAATCTATACCTATCAAAGCGACTCCAACGGAACCAAGCCTGTTATCAATGAGTTTTTGCCCTTGGGCCACTATACAAATACCTCCTGGAGCTCGGATAAAGTTTTTAGTGGGAATAGCGGAAAATATTTCGATTATGGAACAAGCGGAAGCTCGGGCGTTGTTACCACTTCTGCAAATCTTAAAAAGGATGGTTCCTCTTTTTCTAAAAAATCCATTTCAACCTCAAACGGAACCTGCACTCAGCATGGTATCCTTAAAGGCGTTCAGGCGCTTAGCTCAGCAATTGCGAAGGAAACCAAATCGGTTGATCGCAAGCCGTATGTTCTCCTCTTCACAGATGGTGCCCCCGGAAACGTAACCAAAAGCTGGTATAATTCAAGCTCAAAGAGCTGTGATTTCACTCATGCCAATTCCGGAGATCCCGAATATTCTGCCTTAACTATTTTATCTTCGGCATATATGAAGGACGTTTTGCAAACCGCTTATAATAACTATAACGGAAAAAATTTGGGTATTGAATGGTTTAATATCGGCCTTGGAGTTGGTAATAGCGAGCTTGGAAAGCTGTTTTTGCAGCCTTGGACGGTTGCCACCTCTACTTCCGATAATGCTGAGGAAATGCGCTCTCATATCGCTTCTTATACTTCGGGAAGCTACTCGAGCTATGCTTCTTATGGCGAATCCTATATCTATTGCGTTGACTCTTATATAGTTGATAGCGGTAATGATTTGGAGGATGCTTTCACAGCTCTGGCAAAAAAGGTTGAGGAAGAAACAAAGGTTATAACTTCTCCTATAATCACAACAAAGGATTCTGTTTCTGACCTCGTTTTTGAAGATACCTTGGGAGCAGGAATGAGCGCCAAGAACCTCTGCTTGCATGTTGATGAAAGCACCGAAATATTCGGCGTATTAAAGGAGAACGTGTATTCATTTGGCGGTTATGATATGACCGCAACCTTAGCCACCGATGGTGTTGGCAGAACTGTTTTGAAATGGGATATCCCTGCAGATGAGGTTGCGATTTTTTCCTTTGCTAACCGAACAGATCCGACAGATGGAGAATATGTTGCGGCAGAGCCCATCAGGCTTACTTATGACGTCAGCGTTGATAACCCTATAAAATATAGCGGAGAAACGCTCTATTCAAACACTGCCGCTTCGGTGAAATTCAGCGTTCCAAACGATAATACTTATTATTTCTCGGATGATGGTAGCTTCAAAAACGAAGCTATTCAAACTCAAAACAAGCTTCAAAATATAACCGAGCTTTCGGATTATGTTACTTCATATACCTATGAGTCGATTCAAGATGGAGCTTCTATCGTTGCCGCTTTGGGTAATAATGGTAAACTCAGCCCTGCCACAGTTTTGGAAAAAACTGCCGATGAAACAAAGGTTGAAGCAGGAGATGAGGTTAGCTTTACTTTGGTTGTAACAAATAAGGGAGAAACGGACCTTTCCGCCGTTGTTATAACCGATACTCTTCCCAAGGGCTTAAGCTATAAGGAGAATTCGGCTCAAAACGCCGTTGTTCAGGAGAAAAACGATGCCCTCGTTTTCACAATTCCTGCCATTAGTGTGGGCGAAACGATAAGAGTTACTTACGTTGCGGTGCTGTCTTCTGATGTAGCCGAGGGAGAAGCCTTGGTCAATACCGCGGCAATAACCCGAATCAATGAAATCGATGTTTATGGGCCTGTCAATACTTCTACCACAGTTACCGGTTATCATACCCATAGAGTTGTATATGAATGGAGTGGAAATATTCCAAGCGGTCAGCTTCTTCCAACGGATAGCAATCGCTATGCTTCGGGCGCTTATTATGGAGTAGATACGAAGTATACTTCTCAAACCAAAATAGAGAATAAAGATAAATTCGGAAACGTTGTGGAGCGTTGGAGCTTTTCGGGCTGGGATGATCCTCAGAAGGGGCAAATGGGAAATGCCGACGTTACGATTCGCGGCGTTTGGAGCTATGAAGCCTTCCAATTCCCCGAGCATAAAATAACCTATTCCTGGTCGGGCGATATCCCAACCGATAAAAAACTTCCGACCGATGAAAATGCTTATATCGAGAATCAACCCTATACTGTTGATAATACCTATACCGCCGCAACCGTGATAGAAACCAAGGATTCCTTCGGCAATATAAACGGGCGCTATACCTTCTCCGGTTGGGCAGACCCGAACGGCGGAACGATGGGAAATAAGGATATAGTAATAACGGGAGTTTGGGAATATGAATCGGTTAAGGTTCCCTCATATAAGGTAATCTATACCTGGTCGGGTGACGTTCCCTCGGGCGAGAAGCTTCCGAAGGATGATAAAACCTACGCTCCTAACCAAAAATATTCCCTCGATGAAACCTATCTTAGCGAAACTAAAATAGAAACCAAGGATTCTTATGGCAATGTAAACGGTCAGTATACCTTCTCAGGCTGGAATGACCCCAACGATAAGGTTATGGGCAATGCCGACGTTACCGTTTCGGGAGTTTGGAGCTTTCAATCGGTAGATGTCCCCGAGCATCGGGTGCATTACGTTTGGTCGGGCGAGGTTCCGCCAAAAGAAAAATTGCCAACCGATGATGGGGCATACGTTAAAGGCAAATCTTATTCCGTTGATAAAACCTATACCGATAAAACGGATATTCCAACGTATGATAGCTTCGGCAATATAAACGGGCATTACACCTTCTCCGGCTGGACTGACCCTAATACGGGAGTAATGGGCGAGGAGGATGTTATTATCCGAGGCGTTTGGGAATATGCTTCTGAAAGCGTTCCTGCCCATAAGGTTATTTATGTTTGGACAGGCGAGATTCCGCCTGATGAGGCGCTCCCCACCGACACAAATTCCTATGTTAAGAATCAGCCCTACGAGGTTGATAGCACCTATTCTAAAACAACAAAAATCACAACTTATGATAGCTTCGGCAATAAAAACGGACGCTATATCTTTTCGGGTTGGACCGACCCGAAAAATGGTGTTATGGGAGAAGAAGACGTTACCGTTAGTGGCATTTGGGAATATGAATCGCTCTCGGTTCCCTCTCATAAGGTTATATATACCTGGTCGGGCGATATCCCCTCGGATGCTGTTTTGCCGACCGACCAAAATTCCTATGTTAAGAATCAGCCGTACGAGGTTGATAGCACCTATTCTGCCTCCACAGTTATCCCAACTTACGATAGCTTCGGCAATATGAATGGGCGCTATACCTTCTCGGGCTGGACTGACCCAAATAGTGGAATTATGGGCGAAGAGGATATAACTATTCCCGGAATTTGGGAATATGAGAGCCTTTCTGTTCCTTCCTACAAGGTGAAATATACCTGGTCAGGTGAACTTCCTCCCGAGGGAACGTTGCCCACCGATGAAGCTTCTTATGTTCCGAATCAGCCTTATAGCGTTGATAAAACCTATACTTCCGAAACCGTAATCGAAGTTTTCGATGATTATGGCAACGTAAACGGACGTTATACCTTCTCAGGTTGGGCGGATCCTAATGGCGGAATTATGGGAAATGCGGACGTTGAAATACCGGGTGTATGGAGCTTTGAAGCAGTTAATATACCTGCGCATCGAGTGATTTATACCTGGAGTGGAACTATCCCGCCAACCGAGGTTTTGCCGACTGATATTAATTCCTACGTGAAAAATCAACCCTATTCTGTTGATAGCTTCTATACTGCCGAAACAGAGCTTCGGATTTATGATGCTCATAAAAACCTTTCGGGCCGTTATACCTTCTCAGGCTGGACAGACCCTAATAACGGAGTTATGGGGGATGCGGACGTTACCGTTTCGGGCGTTTGGAGCTTCGAATCCAAAAGCATTCCAACCCATCGCGTTTATTATGTTTGGACGGGTGAGATACCGCCCGAAGCAGAGCTTCCCGAAGATGGAAATTCTTATGTAAAAAATCAAGCATACCTTCTTGATAAAACCTATACCGCCGAAACCGAGGTCTTGACCTATGATGCCGATGGAAACGTTTCGGGAAAATATACCTTCTCAGGTTGGGATGACCCTTATGGCGAAATTATGGGCGAGGAGGACGTTATTATCGAAGGCGTTTGGGATTTTGAAACTATCTCGCCCCCTGCTAAGGATGAACCTCCAAAGGATGAGCCACCAAAGGAAGAACCTTCAGAGGATGAACAACCGAAGGAAGAACCTACAGAGGATGAGACACCTAAAAAAGAAGAAACCCAATCTCAGCCCGATAGCCCTTTAACGGGCGAATCTCTGCCGATGGTTTTATTTTTCGCAATCTGGATATTCTTCGCATCAGGCTGGCTTCTTGTTGGCGCCTTAAAGAGGAAACCGCAGGGCAAACATTATAGGTAAAATCTGATTTTAAAAATTAGATACAACCGATAAAAATTAAAAAATCGCCGAGCTTTAGTAAGCTTGGCGATTTTTTAGTTATTTTGTATAACGTAATTAAAGAAATCAAATTGAGTTATTCCCAAATTCTGAAACAGAAGCTTGCTTTTTTCGCGGTCCTGTTCGGTATTAAATTCGGGGATAAGCGGGATTCTTATGATGATTCTATCCTTGCCGACAATTTCCAAAAGATTCTCGAGATTCTCTAACATCTGCGCGTTATCGCGCCCCGTGTAGCGGTTATAAATCTCGGGGTTTGTGTCCTTGCAGTCGATATAAAACGTGTCTATGCATTCCGCCGCTTTTTTAACGTTCTCGAAGGGAACGTTAAGGGAGGTTTCGGCGCAAAGATGCCAGTCTTTTCCGCAAATTTCCCGAAAGCGTTTTATGAAGTCGGGGTATAGAAGCGGTTCTCCTCCACCGAAGGTAATTCCGCCACCTGTCGCTAAAAAATAAAGCTCATCTATTTTAACTTGGCTATATAGCTCCTCGGGGGTGGTGATAGTCCTTTTTGTGAAAGGATCAAAGGAGAAGGGATTTATACACCATTTGCATCTGAGCGGGCAACCGTGGAAAACAACAAGGGTCGTAACGCCCTTTCCGTCGGTCAGCATACGAATGCGGTCGAAGGTGATGATCGGCGCTTTTATGCTATCCTTTCTATTCAATAACTTTTCCTGCCTCGTCTCTTATTAAAAGCTCTATCACGTTTGCCTTTTCATCATAGGAGAAAATCAGCTCGTAATTCTTGCCCTCGTGCTTGAGCAGAAAAATATCTTTATCATCACCTGTTTCGAAGGAATATATGTTGTCATATTCATTCCAAGCCTTGATAACCTGACCGCGTGTATGACTCTTATAATATTCCTCCCTTTCGTGAGAAGATAGTTCGAAAAGACGGTTAATATCCATCGTCGGGCCATCATCGTTTTGAGCTACCGGTATTATTTCAACCGAATAGCGATTGTAGTCGCTCGGAGGATTTCCTGCATGTCTTTCTGGGTAGGTGTATCTTGAAGACGGTGCAGGTATTGTTTCAACCGAATAGTCGTCCCTTCGTGGCATACCCATAGGTATATTGGGGGATTCTACACCTGTGCTGGTGTATATCGAAGACGGTACAGGTATTGAGCCCTCAGTTTCGGGATCGCTCGAAGGATAAGCAACGTCGCCCTCTAATTCATAGCCGGAATCGGATTTATCGGAGGGTTCACTGACGATAACGGGAGTTTCTCCCATCGTTGGTCCTTCGGAAGAGAAAGAAGGGCTTGTGGAATCGGTCGAAGCAGTGTGGCTTCGAGGGGTATCGGGAGAGCAAGCGGTTGAGGTTAAAAGTAGCGCGGCAAGACCCGCAACAGCGATGTTTTTGCCTGCGTTTTTGCGTTTTAAAAGCTCGGCTTCAAGATAACGAAGCTCGGCCTCGCATCGCGGACAAGTGCCGCGGCATTCGCCTTTATAGGTGCATTCTTCAATAATAAGCTCGATATCGTTGTTTTGGGCAATCTGTCGCCTTATGTCCTTTAGAATTTTGCATTTGTTTTTGCCTGTCATTCCTCGCGCCTCCTTTTTAAAATAAACCATTCTATTTATAATACTTCGCAAATAGCCATTTGGTTACATTTTCCAAAAAATTTCCATCTTTATATTAATGATACCATATATGATATAGAAAAGCAATAAAAAACCCGCCTCTTTCGAGAACGGATTTTCGTTTGGTACTCGTGTCCAAAAAACTGGTGAGAACCGAGGACTTTTCTTATCTTATTACTTCTGCCCTATCAAATTTTATCTCAAAAGTAAAATCTTCAGGGAAAGAATCAAAATCTTG
>JAZORV010000163.1:0-2799 GCA_045656785.1 Acutalibacteraceae bacterium
TATTCCGTAAAGAGGGGCGCCTGGCTTTGCCAATTCGCCAACCTCTTTGGTGGACATTTTGAGGCTTGCAGAGGTAAACGCTTTATTCATAGCGATATCGATGCTTGCGATATAGGCTTCATCTTCTCTTTGAAGAGAAACCATATTCGCTCCCGCATCGCTGACTGCCACGACAACGTTAACTCCCCTCGCCTTAGCATAGCTTCTTATAGCTTTCGTGAGTTGCTCCGCTTTATCGCAAAAGCCTTCCATTTTGCCCGAAGCGGCAAAGCTTACAGCACTTTTTGGAGCAGCACTGTCGCTCAGCCTTGCGAGGACGTATAAAAGGTCGGACAAGCGGTTGAGCCAAGCAATAAGCTCTTTACTGATGCCGCCGCGCGTCATCGTTCCGACTGCGGCTCTCTCTGCCTTTCTTGCAATAGTTCGGCAAACATCGAGCTGGGCTGAGCTTTCGGTGGCTCCCGGAATCACAAATCCATCAAACTGAGGAATTGCAGAGGCTATGCTATCGATAGATTTTTCGAGCTTTTCGATTTCCTTTTTTTCTGCGAATTTTGCGGCACCCGCAACCTCGCCGGAAACCAAAATAATATCCTTTTGAAGCTGCTCGATTATCTCTCTTACGCCCTCGGGACATTTGAGCTTTGCAAGCCCTAAGCGACTTGTTAATTCATCGAGCGAGCCCAAAAGCTCGAAAACGGGACTATCCTTAGAAAGGGAGGTTCTGTTTAGTGTACTGCTTCTGCCGTTATCTCCGGCTTTAGTATAAATATTCACTTTTTCGCCTCTCCTTTCTATATTATATATGGTGTGTTATCCGCCTATCTCGACCTGCAGAGGATATTTCTCTGCGGCTTTTTTTAGTTTTTCTATCTTTTCATCCTTCATCGGCTCAATGCCCTTTAAAAGGTAATCGCGGCCTAAGTAACCGTATTTATCCTGGCCCAAGCGATGATAAGGTAGGAGATGAAGCTCTCGAACGCCCTTGAGCTTACTTGCAAACTCGGCAATTTGAGCAATTTCCTCCTCTGTATCATTAAAGGTTGGGATAACGGGGACTCTTATAACGAGATTCTTTGCTCTTTCGGCAATTTTCGGGGCGTTTTCGAGCATTACCTCGTTTGATTGACCCGTAAATTCCTTATGCTTCGCTTCATTTATATGCTTGATATCCATAAGATAGTTATCAATAAAAGGAAGCATTCTTTCGATAGTTCCGAAATCGGCAAAGGAGGTTGTTTCAACGGCTGTGTTTATTCCGTTTAATTTCGCCACTCTCAAAAGAGCGTGGGAAAAATCGGGCTGACAGAGGAATTCTCCTCCAGAAAGGGTAAGTCCGCCGCCCGAACGAACGTAGTATTGCCTATCTCTGAGAACGGTTTCCATAACATCGCCGACGGTTACATCGCGGCCGACTGTTGTTATTTTCCCGTTTTCATTCATCGTTTCGATCCCATAATTCTGGGATTCGGGATTGCAACACCACTTGCAACGGAGCTTACAGCCTTTAAGAAAAACTATTGTGCGGATGCCGGGGCCATCATGAATAGAAAATCTCTGAATATCAAATATTCTGCCCTTAACGCTTTCCAAGGCTTTTTCCATTCATAACTCCCCTTTCTTTTAGGTTTAGAAATTGCCCTGCTCTGTTCGGTTGATTATATCATCCTGAAGCGAGCGAGAAAGAGTTGTGAACAAAGCACTATATCCCGCCACGCGAACAACGAGCGATTTATATTTTTCGGGATGCTTTTGAGCATCGAGAAGGGTTTCGCGGCTAACAACGTTAAACTGCATGTGGCTTCCTTTTCTGTCAAAATAAGTTCTGACAAGAGCGACGAAGCTTTCAAGCCCTGATCTGCCTTTGAGGGCAGAGGGATGGAACTTCATATTATAAAGGGTTCCGTTTGATGCAATAAAGTGGTCAAGCTTTGAAACTGAATTTGCCGCCGCGGTGGGGCCGCAGGTATCATTTCCTGCTGTTGGCGAAACTCCGTCTGCGACAGGGGTGAACGCCAGTCTTCCATCGGGGGTGGCTCCCGTTTGAGCGCCCAAGGGCACGTTTGCTGAAACGGGATAGAGGCCTGCTTGATAAATACCGCCTCTTGGGTTTTTATATTTTTCAACCGGCTTTGTATACGTATAAGCCATTTCGCGAGCAAGAGCATCAACGTCATCATCATCATTTCCGAATTTCGGGAGCGCCTTAATATCGGCAAGCAGAGCCGAATGAGCCGAGCCCGCATTTTCTTTGGAAATCATATTGCAGATGTTTCCGATATCTTCTTCTGTTGGCTTTAAGCCGTTTGCTTCAAGTTGTTTTGCTACAAGAGTTGTCAGCCTTGCAACCTCATCCTCTGCGATTCCACCGCCGAAATTCTCATTAAGAGCATCGCGGAAATCCTTGAGAGAATATTTCTTTTGCTTAAACACAAGTTCTCTTATAGCATACATTGAATCAGCAATGTTGGCGATTCCGAAGCCTTGAGGACCTGTGAAATTATAAAGCGCGCCACCTTCTTGAAGCGATTTACCATTTCCAATGCAATCATAAACCATTGAAGATTGGAAAGGAAGCGGAACTCTTTCTCCGTGAGCTATATCAATAGCGTTGTCGGCATTAACCATAAGCTCGATAAAATAATTCATCTGAGTTTTATAAGCCTCAACGAACTGCTCAAAGGTTTTAAACTCGGTTACGTCGCCTGTTTTTGGACCTACCTGAACGCCATTATCAACGCCATTTGAGAACACCATCTCAAGAGGACGACACATATTAAAGAATGCGGCATCGTGCCA
>JAZORV010000164.1:0-3958 GCA_045656785.1 Acutalibacteraceae bacterium
CCAACGCCCGAATGCAGGTAATCGAAACAAAGAACGTTATGGTCGGTTTCCTTTAATTCGTGATCAAAATTCACTGCCATCAGCTCCTCTTGACTGTAGGGGATAAAAGAGAAATCGAAGCCTTCAGGCTTTGAGAGGAACAATCCGCTTCGCTCGTCGTTATAAACGGCGCACCAAAGATTTTTGGTGTGATTTCCGCTATCCTGAGGATGAACGAAATGGGTGTATTCTTTATCGGCGGTCGATTTGAAATGCCCTATATATGCGGCGTTTTTCATATCGATATAGCTTTCGCCCGGGCCTAAACCAAAGTATTCGAGATTGCAAAATTCTTTTGGCATAATCGCCCTTAGCCCAAATCGGGGAAGGAATGGAATTTCTTCAAAAACGTTGGCAGAGGCGGAAATATCTATTCTTCCGTTGCCATCGATAAGATAGCTGACAGTTCCTTTGATTATCGGGATGAAGGTCTGGGTGCCGAAATGATAATCAACCGAGATTTTAAGGCAGTCTCCCTCTTCCGAGCAGGAAACGTCGCCTGCGATAAATTCGGCATTATCAAGCCCCTTATCCTTAAAGAAGCTTAAATTCCGTTCGTTATCTATCGGCGCATGGAAAGCATTGATATTCATCGGCTCCGATAGGTAATTTATTCCTTTATAATCGAGCTTTGTGAAGCAGCCTTCAATTTTAGAGAAGGTATAATTAAAAGCCTTTGAGAAAATTTCTATTTTAGAATTAGTCTGCGTAAAGGACATGCGGCCGATTGCTGAGCGCGGCTTTTTTTCCATAGTATCGCAGATAAGGAATTGCGAGGAAGCAAGCTCGAGCCCGAAGGGAATGCTCTCAGAATCCCAAGCGCATTTGAAGAAGATTCTAATATAGCAAAGACCATCGAGGTTCTGCGGATAGTCTATATGAAGCTCTGCGCTTTTATGGGGCGCCAAAGGGAGAATATCAAGCTCGCCCTCCGCTATAACCTTTCCGAACTTCGTTATTTCATAATGCCCCGAAAGGCGGGAAAGGAACATAAAATCATAAAGATTCGTTATTTTGAAATCTCCCGTCGCGGAATCTATTGCCTCAATTCTCACAGGCTTGATAACCTGCTTATAATCGATAAGACCGGGGGTTGGAGCGCCATTTGGCTGAATAAGACCATCGCAGCAGAATTCCCCGTCGTGGTATTTTTCGCCAAAGCCTCCGCCATAGAGATATTTGTCTTTTCCGTCCTCGGTTTTTCCATCGTAAATTCCATGGTTAAACCATTCCCAAACGCATCCGCCCATAAGCTTCGGCTCGCTGTAAATAATATCCCAATAGTCCTTAAGATCTCCCGGGCCATTGCCCATAGCATGGGAATATTCGCAAAGGAAGAAAACCTTTTGACATATCGGATCGTCGCTATCTAAATATCCTTTCAAGACATCCGGTGAGGGATACATTCTTGAATTTATATCGGAATCGGGGTTGAGAAGCCAAGGATCGTCCTCTTTTTTTGTATAGCCTTCGTAATGAGTCGGCCTTGAGGGGTCGCGATGCTTTGCCCAGGCAATCATCTCGGCAATGTTTTCTCCATAAGAGCTCTCATTTCCCATTGACCAAGCAAAAACCGATGGGTGATTTTTATCTCGCTCAACCATTCTTGAAATTCTGTCAACATAGGCAGCTCTCCATTCGGGTTTTATGGAGAGATCATAGTTATCCCCGAAGAAATATGCGGGATGGCATTCTAAGTCAGCTTCATCCATAACGTAAATTCCAATTCTGTCGCAAAGCTCTAAAAAGCGAGGGTCGTTAGGATAGTGGCTCGTTCTGACGGTGTTTATATTATGGCGCTTCATTTGGTATAGGTCGCGCGTCATATCCTCAACCGAGCAAACATAGCCCGTTTTTGGGTTGAAATCGTGGCGATTAACACCCTTGAGCTTTATCGGCTTGCCGTTGAAATAGAAAACTTTATCTTTGATTTCAATTTTTCGGATTCCAACCTTAATTGCAATAAATTCCCCCGCGGATTCGATTAAGGCGGTGTATAGGTCGGGGGTTTCCGCGCTCCAGATAATGGGCTTTTTTAAAGGGAAAACTGCCTGATTAGAATCGGATAAAATAACCGATTCGAGCCTTTCTCCCTCGGGGTCAAAAATGGTTATAAGCGCATTTTTTAAATCAGGAGCATCGAGCTCTATCTTTATTTCGGCGGTGTCAAATTCATCCGAAAGCGAGGTTTTAATTTCTATATCTCTGATATGCTCCTTCGGGCGAGAAAGGAGATAAACGTCGCGGAAGATGCCCGACATTCTCCATTTATCCTGAACCTCGAGATAGGTTCCGTCGCACCATTTGAGAACAACAACCGTTATGCGGTTTTCGCCCTTGTGAAGATATTTTGTGATGTTAAATTCGCTCGTCATGTGAGAAACCTGACTGTAGCCCGCAAATTCCCCATTTATATAGAGATAAAAGCAGGAGTCAACACCTTCGAAAATAACGTATTTTTCGCTATCGGTTTCGTCAATTGTAAAATCCCTCGAATAAACTCCCGTTGGGTTTTTCTTGGGAACTTTTGGCATCATAATAGGAACCCCGTATCGCGTGTTAAGATACTGAGGCTTGCCGTAGCCCTGCATCTCCCAGCAGGAGGGAACAGGAATTTCATCCCAAAGGGAAATATCGGTATCGTAATATAAAAGGTCATCGGGAAGCTCATCATAAGAGCCGAAAAACTTGAATTTCCAGTTTTCTCCCGAAAGAAGCTGAAGCTGTTTTGATGCTTCTCTATCGCCCGAAAAAGCGGATTTTGCATCGTGATAGGGAATAAAATAAGCTCGATTCCGTTCGCAGCCTAAATGGAGCTTGTTTAAATTTTCATGGCATCTTTCATAAACCATAGCTATTCCTCCAATAAATAATCTGCCATCAAGGTTTCTTTGCCATTTTCATAATAATATCGGGGAACTCTTCTCGAGATTCCGCAAACAATTTCATAGTTTATAGTATTGCATTTTTTTGCGATCTCATCGGCGGTGATCTCCTCGTTTTCTTGCTTTCCGAAAAGCACAACTTCATCGCCTTCTTTTATATTTTGAAGCTCTGTTACGTCAACTATCAGCTGATCCATGCAAACTCTGCCGATAATTGGGCATCGCTTGCCGCCTATTAAAACCTCTCCGCAGTTTGATAGCGCCCTCGGGAATCCATCAGCATAGCCTGCGCAAACAGTAGCGGTTTTCATATCCTTTTCTGCTTTATAGGTTAAGCCATAGCTAAGAGAGCTTCCGCTCGAAATATCGTTGATTTCCGCCACTACCGATTTAAAGCTCATCGCGGGATAAAGCGGGAAGGGAAGAGAAAATCCGCTATCGGGCTTGAGGCCATAGAGGATTATTCCGGGGCGGATGGCGTCGAGATGATATTCGGGGAAGGAAAGCGTTGCGGCAGAGTTGCAGCAGTGTTTGTATTTAGGCTCGAAGCCGCGCGCTTTTAAAATGTCGCAATAGTTTATGAATGCAGAAAACTGCTTCTTCGTGTATTCTCCCGATGCGTCGCCATCCTTATCTGCGGCGGCAAAATGGGTGAATATTCCTTCGAAATTAAGGCCATCGAGCGAAATTGCATTTATGATATCTTCGGTTTGCTCTTTAGAGAGGATATTAAAGCCTAAGCGATTCATGCCTGTATTAAGCTTTATATGAATATTAACGCTTTTGCCATTTGGCAAAGCATCCGAAAGCTCCTTTGCAAAGGAATAAGAAAAAACTGTTTGGCTGATATTATTATCGGCTAAAAATTCGGCTTCGGTTGGGTCTGTATACCCCAAAATAAGAATTTTAGCGGTTATTCCTGCTTGCCTTAATTCCATTGCCTCGCGAGAATTTGAAACAGCAAAATTATTTATGCCAAGTTTTTCATAGAAATTAGCGAGAGCGAGCGCTCCGTGGCCATAGGCATCCGCTTT
>JAZORV010000165.1:0-6239 GCA_045656785.1 Acutalibacteraceae bacterium
CATTAAGATTCTTAATAGATTCCCTGAAAGAAATTTCATCTATCCAATTTTCATCATCATTTTTATCTCCAATTTGATCTAAAACATAAATAGTGTCTCCGCTATCAGAATATACCGGCTCATAAAGAGAAACGGGGTCAACAACACTTTCAAGAGCAATAACGACCTCATGCTTTTTTAATCCAAGTTCTTTTGCTATTTCTTCAACTAACGGCTCTCTTTGAAGCTCAGCAGTTAATTTCTCCTTAACCTGCATCGCTTTATATGCAATATCTTTTATAGAGCGACTAACTCTAACGCTATTATTATCTCGAAGATATCTTCTTATTTCTCCAATAATCATCGGCACGGATATTGCTTGGCGAAAAGGCATAAACAAGCTTTTTTAGGGAAAAATAATTTCGTGAAAGGATGAAAAATGATGAAAAAGAACACAAGAGAAGAAACAAATTCAAAAAGAGGCTATCAAAGGATTTTAGATGATACTGTTTTCGATATGATAACAAAATACGGAACTTATGAAATTCAGCCAACCGCAGATACAGAAAACCCATATCCTAAAATAGCTCAAAGTCTTCCAAAAGAAAAAAACAGAACGAAAAAGAATTGAAAAAGCACCCCGAAGGGTGCTTTTCGTTTAAATATATAAGCCTGCTTTTCTTAATTCATCTTGAAGAAGAGAAACATCAACTTCGCAAGCATTCGTGTTTGTAGCCTTTGCCAACGCTGCGGCTGTTCCGACTGCTTGACCCGTCATAACACAGGTGCCTTGAATACGTGTACTGGAATGGGCGATATGATCAGAAGAAATGCATCTTCCGCAAGCAAGGAGATTAGAAATATCCTTAGAAGCAACTGCTCCAAACGGGATGTCATAGCAATCACCTTTTATACTGCCGCCAATAGCTCTCGCTTTGCCTGTTGGGTCATGAATGTCGATGATATAAGAGCCTCGAGCGATAACATCCGAAAACTCTTTGCAATTTATAGCTTCGATGCCTTTAAGAATGTGTTTTCCAACCATTCTTCTGGTTTCTCTAACTCCTAAAGTGAAGCCTGATTGCAGATAATATGCATTTTCAAATCCTGGGATAAAGGTTTTGAGGAAATCAACAAGTGCAATTAATTGCTTTTGAGCCAACAACTCACCTTTGTTAAGGTCATCAGCATCCGAGCCGTCAATATTAACAACGCGAGACATATTAACAACTGCAACGCCCTCTCTTGTTGAGCGTGTTACAAGGACTCTACCCTGGGGCATTGGGATTGAATCACCGGTAATTTCAAATCCGCAAGTTCCTGCAAACTCCCAATCCAAGAAACGTTCTTTTGTTATTCCTAAATCTCCGAATTTCAAGTCTTTGTTATTTAGTTCGTAAGCTCTGTCAACATCAACTCCGCCCATAAGGAAGAAAATCGATACAGGCTGCATCATTCCGGTATGTCCATAAGCTTCAAATTTGTTTTCGCTGAAATGAGACTTATTAAGTCCGCTTTCAATAAGAGCATCAAAATCGCCTTCAGCGCTTCCGAGCGCATATTCAGCACCGCTTAAAGCAACGAGATCAGCGTCACCGCTCGCATCAATGAAAGTTTTTGCGGAGATTTTTGTTAATCCTGATTTATCGGAAACAATAACAGAAGTTATTAAATCATTTGAAGTTTCTGCTGAAATAAGAGTTGAATGAAATTTCACCTCAACGCCAGCCTTATCGAGCATATCAATAAGAACATATTTTAAAATATGAGGCGAAGCTATTTCAGAAACTTCTCCTTTTGCTCCGCAAGAACAATATTTTTTGCTTAATTCAATGGTTCTATCGCAAATTTCATCAACTAAACCGCCAAATCTTTTTCCGGATACTGTTCTAACGGCATCAAGCGGAGTTACTAATCCTAATGTTGCCTGACCGCCTAAAACACCATTAGCTTCAATCAAAACGGTTTTCGCGCCATTTCTCGCCGAAGCAATTGCAGCACCACATCCGGCAAGTCCGCCGCCGATAACAACGGTATCGTAAGCGACAGATTTATTTAAATTTAAAACTACGTTACTCATTTTCTTTACCTTCTTTACCATTTTGCGCCGGAATTATGAAAACCCGTACCAATAAAGCCAACCTGAGAAAAATCTTCAGGATTTTTTCTAATAATGTAATCAATGTATGACATAATGATTTTTGAGAACAATTTATATCCCATAGGATTCATATGTCCTGCAAGGAAAAACGTTTCTCTAAAAGTTTTATCAGAGAAATCAGGCGAATATTTAGGCAAATCAAGAAGATATGTATAATCAAAAAGTTGAGTGATTTCTTTTAATAGTTTGGTTAATTCTTCTATTCTATCCGTCCCAACGCCTTTAGGAAAATTCACAAGGAAGAACTTTGCCTTAGGTTGAATCTTTTTATACCTTTGAATTATCATTCCATAGTTCCCTGCAAAGGTTTCTTTGTTATTGTTATTATAATCGTTAATATCAATGTCTTCTATTGAACCAATTGGCATTTTTCTATTGCAAATATCATTAACGCCCAAAGCAATTATATATGCTTGAACTTTAAGGTCTTCGTTCCAAAAGCCCTTTCTATCTGCATAAGATTCGCAATATTCTTTAGCAGTCATACCTCCGCGGGAAAAGTTATATACCTTGCATCCCGCTTCTCTAGCCATAAACTGACCCCACGAATATTCAAAATAGTCGTGAAAGCCTTTCTTTCCCTCGCTATCGAGAGATTCAAATTCACCGGAAGACATGCTGTCACCGACGCAGGCTATCGTTCTGAAAATCGAGCAAAAGCCACCATCTGCAACAATTTTATCAAGAGGTTTTTCGTTTTCATCCAAAATAAACTGAGACATATCCATATTTTCACCTTCGAAGAAACTACCGCAGACACATATTTGCGCCTGCGGTAATAATTTTAGAAATTATGCGCCTAATGTTACTTCAACCTTATAGGTTTTTCCGGTTGTACCGGGATTGAGAACGTTGCCCTCAACCTCTACACCATCAACAATCATCTTAGAAACACCGCAGCAAACCTTATTGGGGTTCTTAACGGAGATTTCAAAAGTGTTGCCACGGAATTTACGAACAACAGTAAAGTCATCCATATTATGATCAACACAAGGATCAATAATAAGTCCGTTATAATCAGGACGGATACCAAGAATGAACTGAGAAATTGCAACAAAGTTCCAAGCCGCAGTACCTGTTAAGAAGGAGTTTTTAGCTTCACCGGGCTTCTTAGCATAAGCAGGCTTACCACCAACCATCTGAGCATATACATAAGGCTCAAGACGATGAACTTCGCTGAATTCTTCAACATATCCGGGAGCAATTCTCTTATACATTTCGAAAGCATTATCGCCACGACGAGCAATGGTCTCAGCGCACATGAGCCAAGGATTGTTATGACAGAAAACGCCACCATTCTCTTTATATCCGGGAATGAATGAACCGATTTCACCAATTTCATGGTTATAAGTGCTATAAGGAGGATCAAGAACAACGAAGCCATAAGGTGTTGCGAGATGCTTCCAACAGCTATCGAGAGATTTAATATTCATTCCCTCTTCTTTTCCGATTTCAGCCATCGAGCACCAGCCCTGTGATTCGATGAAGATCTTACCATCATCGCATTTAGAAGAACCGATAGGTCTCTTGAAATGGTCATAAGCGCGAAGGAACCATTCGCCATCCCAACCGTCTTTCATAACAGCCTTTTCCATAGCTTCGATATGGCCCTTTGCGGCTTCAGCTTCATCGAGTTTTCCTATAAGGCGGCAGATTTTTTCGAAATCACGACCATAATATACAAACTGACCTGCAATCATAAGGCTTTCTGCGGTTTTGCAGTCGGTCTTTTCAGTTCTCTGGAAGCTTTCGCCAACAGTGTTGGACATACAGTTAAGGTTAAGGCAATCGTTCCAGTCAGCTCTTCCGATAAGGGGAAGGTCGTGAGGTCCTTTATTATTTACAACATGATAGAAAGAACGTTTGAGGTGGTCGAACATAGTGTCCGCAAGCTCATCATTATTCTCATAGGGAACCATTTCATCAAGAATTCCGAAATCGCCTGTTTCCTTGATGTAAGCTGCGCATGAAGCTACGAGCCACATAGGATCGTCTCCGAAGTTTCCGCCTATTTCATCGTTACCCTTCTTGGTAAGGGGCTGATATTGATGGTATGCGCCGCCGTCGACAAGCTGGGTTGAAGCGAGGTCAATAACTCTCTGTCTTGCACGCTCAGGAGCCAAATGAACGAAACCGAGAACGTCCTGGTTACTATCTCTGAAGCCCATACCTCTGCCGATACCGCTCTCAAAATAAGAAGCACTTCTCGACATATTGAAGGTAATCATTGTTTGATACTGGTTCCAGATATTAACAGTTCTATCAAGCTTTTCATCAGTGCTCTTGAGGGTATAGATTGAAAGAAGCTCATCCCAATAAGCCTTGAGCTCTGAGAGAGCCTTGTCAGCCTTTTCGGTAGTATTAAACTGCTCCATCATAGGATATGCTCTTTCCTTATTGATAACGTTGAGAGCGGTCCATTTCTTATCAACGTCGTTCTCAACATAACCAAGGATAAATACAAACTCTTTGGTTTCGCCTGCTTCAAGCTCAACATCGAGACAATGAGAACCAATCGGAGCCCAACCAACAGCGATAGAATTTGTGGGAGCAGTTTCGCAAACGGTTACGGGATGATCGAAGCCGTTATAAATACCTAAGAAATCTTCGCGATCGGTATCAAAACCGGATATATCAGCATTAACGCTATAGAAAGCAAAATGGTCTCTACGCTCGCGATACTCAGTTTTGTGATAAACAACATTTCCTTCAACCTCAACTTCACCAACAGAGAGGTTTCTCTGGAAGTTAGTTTGGTCATCGAGTCCATCCCAAAGAGCGAACTCGATGAAAGAATGAAGCTTCAATGTTTTTTTAGCATCAGTATTGTTTGTTAATGCAACCTTTTGAACCTCGCCATTGTAATTAAGAGGAACAAAGAAGGTGCATTCAGCGGTAACACCATCTTTTTCTCCATGAACAACAGTATATCCCATACCATGGCGGCACTCATATTTATCGAGAGGCGTTCTCATAGGTCTGAAGCCCGGGCTCCAAACAGTATCGCCATCCTTTATGTAAAAATATCTTCCGCCATCGTCCATAGGAACGTTGTTATAACGGAATCTTGTAATTCTGCGAAGTCTTGCATCGCGATAGAAGCTATAACCACCGCAGGTGTTGGAAATCATTGAGAAAAATGATTCATTTCCAAGATAGTTGATCCAAGGATAAGGCGTGTTAGGTGTTTCAATAACATACTCTTTCCTCGCATCATCAAAATGACCGAATTTCATAAGTTTTACCTCCATTTTTGCCACATTCAGCAGCATTTTATTTAATAATATCACAAGATATTAAAAAAGACAATAAAATTATTGAATATTTACATATTTTTTTACCAAAAATTATGCTCAAGGATGGTGAAAAAGATGATTATTAAAAACATAGATTCAAAAGGAAACAAAATTGATTTCCAAAAAATTGAATCCTTGGTTTTAAATAATGATATTTGCCAAGACATAATCTCAGAAGCGATGAAAGAAATAACAGAAGGACAAAAATCAGATGAAAGATAAAATCACCGCACTATACGTCCGCGTTTCAACAGATGCGCAAGCCGAAGAGGGCTACTCAATAGATGCACAAAAAGAGATGCTTTTAGGTTTTTGTAAATCAAAAATGATTAAAAACTATGAGTTTTTCGTAGATGGCGGTTTTTCAGGAAGTAATATAGAGCGCCCCGAAATGCAACGTCTTATAGAAAAAATAAAAGCAAGCGAAATTAAAACAGTTGTTGTTTATAAGCTTGATAGGCTTTCAAGAAGTCAAAAGGACACCCTCTATTTAATCGAAGACGTTTTAAATCCGAACGGAACAGAATTTGTTTCATTAAATGAAAATCTCGATACTTCCACCTCTATCGGCCGCGCCATGCTCGGAATTATGTCTGCCTTTGCACAATTAGAACGAGAAACTATAAAAGAAAGAACGCAAATCGGGATGAAAAAAAGAGTTGAAGCGGGATTTTGGATGGGAGGCGGAAAAATCCCCTTTGGCTTCGATTACGACAAAGCTTCCGGAAAGCTAATAAAAAATCAGGATTCGAAAACTGTCGAAAAAATATATGAAATGTATATCGACGGATATTCCGCAAATT
>JAZORV010000166.1:0-3434 GCA_045656785.1 Acutalibacteraceae bacterium
CTTTATTCCTATAAGCTTCGCTTTAATTTCACAACCGATGCAGGCGCCCTCGAATATCTTAACGGAAAAAGCTTTAGGGTTAAAAACGTTTGGTTTGCCGAAGAAATTTTCGGAATCAGCCCCGATGAGCTTTAAAATTGCACAAAATTTTATATATAATATAAAAAAATTTTTTACAAGGCGAAAAAATTTAATATTAGGCAATAAAAAATATTGAAATGATGAAAGAAATATGATATCATATTTCTGTTAGAGATCCGTTAAAAGGGGGAATGTTCCTTGAAGCTTAACGTTAAGGCGCTTTCGGGCGGCAAATGCTGCGCGGTTTATGAAAAAGAAAGAGAAACAAAATTCAGGGATCAGCTCCGCTTTTATATCGATGGCAAAATCATTTTCGAGCGCTATTGCTATGGCGAGGCGGCAGGAATGGTTGCGAGCCTTATTTCCGAAGGCATTGATGAAGATGGCAGAATAATCTGGAAAATGAGAGAAAATTCCTCAATCCCGGGCAATCCCCCGCCCTCTATGCTTACCAATGCTTCGGAGAATTTTGAAACTCTCCAATTCGATGAGCAATTCAAAAAATATAAAAAATTGGGAGAATTTTCCTCCGATAGTTCGAGAGGTTATGGCAAAATCAGTTTGTTTTTTATCCGCCGAAAGGCAAATAAAAATATATAAATCCAAAATTGGAAGGAAGACCAAATATGAGTCAAAAAGAACGCAAAGTCGGAACGGTATCGAGAGGTATCCGTTGCCCCATCTTCAGAGAGGGAGATAACCTCGCAGAGATGGTTACAAACAGCGTGCTGGAAGCGGCCGAAAGTGATGGTTTTGAGCTTCGCGACAGAGACGTTATCGCTATGACGGAATCTATTGTTGCAAGAGTTCAGGGAAACTACGCTTCGGTTGATAATATCGCAGAGGACGTTAAAACCAAGCTTGGAGGAGAAACAATAGGCGTTATCTTCCCCATTCTTTCCCGCAATCGTTTCGCTATCTGTCTTCGCGGAATCGCAAAGGGAGCAAAGAAGATCGTTCTTATGCTTTCTTATCCTTCTGATGAGGTTGGAAATGAGCTTGTAAGCCTCGATAAAATCGATGCCGCAGGCGTTAATCCTTACAGCGACGTTTTAACAGAAGCAAAATACAGAGAGCTTTTCGGCGTTAATAAGCATGAGTTCACAGGGGTTGACTACGTTCAGTATTATGGCGACCTTATTCGCTCCTGCGGTGCTGAAGCCGAGATAATCTTCGCAAATCAGCCTAAGGCTATCCTCGAATATACCGATAAGGTTTTAACCTGCGATATCCATACAAGAGCAAGAACAAAGAGAATCCTCAAGGCAGCAGGCGCAAAGGTTGTCCTCGGCCTCGATGAAATTATGAACGCCCCCATTAACGGAAGCGGATATAATGCAAAATACGGTCTCTTGGGCTCTAATAAATCAACAGAGGATAAGATAAAGCTCTTCCCGAATGAATGCAAAGACCTTGTTTTGGATATTCAGAAAAAAATTCTCGATAAAACGGGAAAATGCGTTGAGGTTATGGTTTATGGCGATGGCGCCTTCAAGGATCCTCAGGGCAAAATTTGGGAGCTTGCAGACCCCGTTGTTTCCCCCGCTTTTACGGATGGCCTCATCGGAACGCCCAACGAATTAAAGCTTAAATATCTCGCCGATAACGATTTTAAAGACCTTTCGGGTGAGGAGCTCAAAAAAGCTATTTCAGAGAGCATTAAAGCTAAAAGCGATAACCTCGTCGGCAATATGGCTTCCCAAGGAACAACCCCTCGCCAGCTCACCGACCTTATAGGCTCGCTTTGTGACCTTACAAGTGGCTCGGGCGATAAGGGAACACCCGTTGTTCTCGTTCAGGGATATTTCGATAACTATACCAACTAAGGATAAATGGAGGAAGATAAAATGGATACTAACGTAAGACCGGAATCCATGGCGCGTATAACTAATTTCGACCTTGCAAACGCCTTTATTGAAGAGCAAGTAAAAGAAATTCGCGCCCAGGTTGGAGATAAAAAAGTTTTGCTTGCCCTCTCGGGCGGTGTTGATTCCTCCGTTGTTGCCGCGCTTCTTATAAAGGCTATTGGCAAACAGCTCACCTGCGTTCACGTGAACCACGGGCTCATGAGAAAGGATGAATCCGAAAACGTTGTTAAAATCTTCGGCGAGGAGCTTGATGCTAACCTCATCTACGTTGATGCAACGGATAGATTTTTGAATCTTTTAGAGGGCGTTTCCGACCCCGAAAGAAAAAGAAAGATTATCGGCAAAGAGTTTATCGAGGTTTTTGCTGATGAAGCGAGAAAACTCGAGGGCATTGAGCTTTTGGCTCAGGGAACTATCTATCCCGATATCTTAGAAAGCTTCAAGCAGGCTGAAGGCAAAAAGGCTGTTAAATCTCATCATAACGTTGGCGGCCTCCCCGAGGATCTTCAGTTCGGCCTCGTTGAGCCTATCAAGCTTTTGTATAAGGATGAAGTTCGCGTTGTCGGCGAAGCTTTAGGCCTTCCCCATGCGATGGTATATCGTCAGCCCTTCCCCGGTCCAGGCCTCGGAGTTCGTTGCCTCGGCGCTATCACAAGAGACCGCCTCAACGCTCTCAGAGAAGCAGACGCTATTCTCAGAGGGGAATTTGCAAATGGCGGACTTGCCGAGAAGGTTTGGCAGTATTTCGTGGTTGTGCCCGACGTTAAAAGCGTTGGCGTTAAGGACGATAGCCGCTATGAAGGTTGGCCCGCAATCATCCGCGCGGTTAATACAACCGACGCCATGACCGCAACCATCGAGGAGATCCCCTACCCCCTCCTCCATCATATAACTTATAGAATAACCCACGAAGTTGAAGGCATCAATCGTGTCCTTCTCGACCTCACACCAAAGCCTATCGGCACCATCGAGTGGGAATAATACGGAACCCTTAAAAACCCTTTATTTATGGGCTTTCCCTGTCCCTGTTTTTACCACTGACTACACTTTGACTACACTTCATTTTAAGAGATGCTCTGCTTTTTACGGCAGAGCATCTCTTTGTGTATATTAGGTGGTTTCTTCGTTAATAAGAAGGTAGGAAAACACTATGGAACAATTAGCAAAGTTTATTACAGACGAAAGAACGGGGCTCAAATACGAACTTTGCGGTGATTACTATATCATCGCCGGCGAGGACGAACCCGAATGTGAACCCATCGGCGTATGGGGACAACGGCACTTAAAGTATATCAGAAAGCATTGTAAACCCTTTTACAACAAAATGCTTGGTGAACACACGCTATATGATTATCTTTTACAACTCGACCGTGATGCTGAAGATATGTTCAATCGGTTGGTTAAACAAATAGCTGAACGTGAGGACGTGACCGAACAACTCAAAGCTGACGACCAAATGATGTGTGTGCGACAGATGAACAACAT
>JAZORV010000167.1:0-10584 GCA_045656785.1 Acutalibacteraceae bacterium
GAAAGTCGGCTAAAAAATATCACCCCGACCTGCACCCCGGCGATGCCGAAGCAGAGGCAAAATTCAAGGAAGCGGGAGAGGCTTATGAGATTCTTTCCGATTCCGAAAAGCGCGCAAGGTATGACCAGTTCGGCCATGCGGGCGTTGATCCCAATTTTGGCGCAGGCGGTGGCGGCAGCTACGGTGGCGGTTTCGGTGGCTTCGGAGATTTCGGCGATATAGGAGATATATTCTCCTCCTTCTTCGGTGGCGGTTTTGGCGGCGGCGCTCGCTCAAACCCCAATGCCCCGAGAAGAGGAAACGATACCTCGGCTACTGTAAACCTCTCTTTTGAAGAGGCGGCAAAGGGCTGCAAAAAGAACATAAGAGTAACAAGGATAGAAGCTTGCGAGGACTGTGGCGGAAGCGGAGCCGAAAAGGGCTCGAATCCCCAAACCTGCCCCGTTTGTCATGGCTCGGGTCAGGTCAGAAGGGTTCAGCAAACTCCTTTTGGCGCGATGCAGTCTTCGACCGTTTGCGACCATTGCAGAGGCTCGGGCAAGATTATTGATAAGCCCTGTAAATCCTGCGCAGGTAAGGGCAGAATCAGAAAAACAACCGAAAAGGTTATCGATATCCCCGCAGGAATCGATGATGGACAGATCATCAATCTTCGCGGTGGCGGAGATGCAGGAACTAACGGAGGCCCCTCGGGAGACCTTCGCGTTAACGTTAACGTTCGCCCACATCCTCTTTTTGAGCGTGATGGCTTCGACGTTTTCTGCGAAATTCCCGTTACCTTCACTCAGGCGGCATTAGGCGATGAGATAACCGTTCCGACACTTGATGGCAAGGTTAAATTCACTATCCATGAGGGAACTCAGCCCGGTGATGAATTTAAGCTCAAGGGCAAGGGTATCAAGCGCCTGAATTATTCAGGGTATGGTGACCAATACGTAAAGATAGTTTTGGAGGTTCCCAAGAATCTCTCCAAAGAGCAGAAAGAACTGCTTAAAAAATTCGATGAAGAATCGAATGAGAAAAACTATAATAAACGCAAAAGCTTCTTTGATAAATTAAAAGAAATGTTTTAAAAAGCTCCCCTTAGTGCTATTTTCAGCGCTAAGGGGAATGTTTTTTAAACATCAATTATTTTCAGCTTTTTCTTTTTGGCATATTCATAAGTTTTAGCCGCGCCGCCAAAAGAATATCTTATATAACATATTGCATATTCAGAGGAATCAACAAGATACCTGTTTCTTTTTATTATAGCAACTTTGAAATGATATTTTTCAAAACCATTGAGATAAAGAATTTCATCAAATAAGTCTTTGTTTCTTATATTGAAGCTTAAGTATGGAATAACCAGAGTGTTTTTTATCTTTGGGTATTCCTTTTTTAGTTCAAAAACCATTCTCGCGCATTTCCAATCAAAATCGCCCATTCCGCCCGATAAAAATTCCGTTACTCCCATTTTTATCAAATCTTCGATTTGTCTTTTTAAATTTCCATCATCTATTCCGTAACATTCGCTGTGACCTATAAAGGTGCAAACCATCATAAATCCCTCCGATATGGGGATTATATCCCCTTAATATTTAAGATTATAATCCCCATAATAAGGTTATGTCAAGGGAGGATTTATATGATAATATTTGATAAACTTTGGAAAACTATGGAAGATAAGAAATTTTCAACTTATACTCTTAGAGAAAAATGCGGAATTGATAGCAAAACCGTTCGTCGCCTAAAAGCAAACGAAAACATCGAAACAAAAACTCTCGATAAGCTTTGCGAAGCGCTCGACTGCAAACTTGAAGATATTGCTGAGTTTGTTAAGAAATAACTTTAAGAAGAGAAATTTGGAATAAGGTATGGAACAGAAAATTAGACGCGATTTGAATATGGGCGATAATTTGAGAAGGCTAAGGGATATTGCAGGCTTATCCCAAGAAAAGCTATGCGCAGAATTGCAAAGGCGGGGCTGTGATATTGGTCGATCGACCTATGCAAAATACGAAGCAGGCGAGCTAAACATCAGAGCAAGCATTATTGTTGCTTTAAAGAAGATATACAACTGCTCTTATGATGATTTCTTTTCAGGGCTTTGAAATGTTATATTTCTTTTGCCAATAAAAAATCACCACTCTTTGGAATGGTGATTTTTGTTATAGATTAGATTTGATTTTTTTCCAATAAGGGATAAAGAGCAAGAGGGCGGTTATCAGAGCTAAAAGATCTGAAATAGGGGTTGCCCAAGGGATGCCATCAGCGCCCAAAAGGCTATCCATAATAAACATAAATGGTACGTCGAGCGAGCCTTTTCTGAGAAAAGAAAGCACCATCGGCTTTGCCTTTAGCCCCGTTGCCTGGAATATGGAAATTATCATCATCGTGATTGAAATTGCGGGACAGGTTATGCAGATAACCCTTAAAAAATGCTGTCCGTAAGCCACCGTTTCGGCATCGTTTATAAAGAATTTCATTATAGGAACTGCGAGGAAGAAAAGGAAAAGCGCGCCCAAAATAGCCACGATGAGGCTGAAAACAAAGGAACTTTTGATAGAGGAGCGCAGTCTTTCGCGGTTTTTGGCGGCGAAATTATAGCCGATAAGAGGCAAAACGCCCTGCGTCATTCCGTTTGCGATAGCAAAAGCGAGCATATCTATCTTTTTTGCGATACCCATTCCTGCAATCGCTTCATTAGAATATCCAACAACTAATTTATTAAGCAGAATATTTGAAAAGGTTCCCATCAGCATCATCATAAAGCTCGGAAATCCAACCAGCATTACTTCTTTTGGAATACCAAAAGATAGGGTGAAATTTTTAGGTGAAAGGGATATAACGGAGCCTTTATTTTTATTTATAAGAATCAAAAAGTAGATAAGAGAAGCGAAGTTTGAAAGCATTGTTGCGATTGCCGCTCCTGCAACTCCGAGCCCAAAGGTGAAGATGAAAATGGGGTCGAGAATGATATTCAAAACGCCTCCGAGCAAAACTCCGAAGCTTGATTCCTTTGAATACCCTTCCGCCCTCACAAGATGCGCGAAGGTTGCACTGAGAACGGTCGGAACACCGCCAATCGCGATGCACCAAAGGGCATAGCTTGAAGCGAAATCATAGGTTGAAGCATCCGTTCCGAGAATTGGGAAAAGAATCGGGCGCAACAGATAAAATGCAAGCCCATAAATAAGGGCAACCGCCCCTGCGCCCCAGATGCTGAAGGCGGCGGTTTTTTGAGCTTGATTCTTATTTCCTGCGCCGAGACATCGAGAAATAAGACTTGCTCCTCCGATGCCGAAAAGATTTGCAAGCCCCGTCATCATAACGAAAGGGGGCATAGCAAGAGTGGCGGCGGCAACCTGGTCGGGGTCGTTCATTTGGCCTATAAAAAAGGTGTCCGCCATATTATAAATAACGGTTATCATCTGGCTGATAATCGTTGGTATAACCAAAGAAATAATCGCTTTTCTAACAGGCATTCTTGCGAAAAGCTCTGTATTGTCCTTAACCATATTTAGTCCTCACTGAATAAATACCCGAGCATCCTATCGGGATCCTCTAAAAAGCGCCTTGTTATGTTATAATGGTCGGTGCTTTTGTAGTCGGTTTTTGAAAGTCCGTTTTCTGAAAATTCGAAGATTTCGGCGCCCGGGAAGGTCATAAGAATAGGGGAGTGGGTTGCGATGATAAACTGCGAGTTTTCATCGCGAAGCCGTTTGATTTCGAGCATTAAGGATAGCAGTCTGTTAGGGGAAAGCGCCGCCTCGGGCTCATCGAGGATATATAGCCCCTGCCCGAAAAATCGGTTTTTAACTATCGATAAAAAGCTCTCCCCGTGCGACTGGTGATGAAGCGATTTTCCGCCATAACCGCCTGTAAGCTTTGGGGAGGCGGCAGGAATTCGGTCAAGCTCCTCTAAGTTTGTTGCAACGTTGTAAACGCTTTCGGCGCGCAGAAAAAAGCCATCCTTCGGATATGCCTTTTTGCCGAGTGTCAGGTGCTCGTGAAGCTCGGAATGGGTGGAGTTGGTTGAAAAATTAAAATTTCTCGAGCCGCCTTCAGCATTAAACCCGTAGTTTACTGCGAGCGCCTCTAAGAGGGTCGATTTGCCCGTTCCGTTTTCGCCTATAAAAAATGTGATATCAGAGGAAAGCTTTATTCTGTTTTCGCGCTTTAAATGCTTTATCAAGGGCAGCTCGTTTAAATATGAATCCGCCTTTAAGCCATCATTGTAAATAATTTCGCTGATATATCCCGAAAAGCTCATAAAGCCCCTCCTTTTTTCTTATTCAAAAGCCATCGGCCTTAGTCCGTTATTGATAAAATCATCGTTGCGAACGGTTTTTCCGCCGAAGCCTGCGGTGCGTTCGTATTTCCATTTGGGGTCGATTTCTTGGGAAATTGAGCCAACGTCTGCCCCCATATCCTTTAAAATATTGCCGTCGGGCGAGGCTATCAGGGAATGACCACCGCGCTCCGAAGTGTTCATGGAATATGAAGCCCTCGCAATAAATGCGTTGCAGCGAAAAGCGGTCAATTTAGCCTGCGCGAGGATAATATCCTCCCTTTCTCCGCGCTGATAACCGGGGATAAGGATAATATCGGGGCGAAGGCTTGCAATTTTTTCTATCTGCTCGTTAAAATAAACGTCATAGCAGGTCATAAAAGCGAAGCGAATTCCATCAAGCTCGCAGAAAAGCTCGCCCTCTCCGAAGCTAACGCCCAAAGAAATTTCGGAAGGGGGAAGATGAATTTTATCGTAGATAAACACGGTTTTTCCGTCTTTTCCAAAAAGATAGGTGCTGTTTTTGATTTCTCCCATTCTCTCTTCCAAAACGTTTATCGAAATATAGCCTTTTTTCTTTCTTGCGGTATTGGAAGCAAACTCCAAAAGCTCTTTAGCTTTCGGGAAAGCCGCCCTTTCCTTTTCGGGGTCGGAAAGCCCGCCTGCGTTGGAATATTCAGGGAGCAGAAGAAGGGAACCTTCCTCCATGTTTTCCATATGCTCCATTAAAAATTCTCTGATTATTTTATCCGGCTCATCCCCCGCAAAATAGGGAGGCTGGCAAACTGATATAAGCATTGTTATTCATCCTTTCTGCCTGCTTGAAATAAGTATATCATAATATCCTGCTTTTTTCAATGGCAAAGCGGTTGCATACCTGCGTAGTTTGTGTTAAAATGCTTGTATCGATAAACGGAAAAGAGGAAATGAATTATGGATGCTTCAAAAATTGATAAATATCTCGATCTTCTTGAGAGCTATGGTATTCCTGCTTGCGATTTTGCAATATCGCATCGGGGAAAAGAGGTCTACCGCCGCATGTGCGGATTTGCGGATCACGCCAAAACCCGCCCATTGACAGAAAATGATATCTTTCGCGTGTACTCGATTTCTAAAGTAACTGTTTGCGTTTGCGCTATGCGCCTTATGGAGCAGGGAAAATTAAAGCTTGATGACCCAGTTTCAAAATATCTCCCCGCCTATGCCGATATTAAGGTTAAAAATGGGGATGGAACTATATCTCCCGCCAAAAATACTATGACCATCTTGCATTTGATTACTATGACCGGTGGGCTTGATTATGAAGTGAAGAAGGAAAATATAGAAAAAGCTGCGCAAAAAGCGGACGCTACCACTGTTTCGATAGCCAACGCCTTTGCCGAAGCTCCGCTTAATTTCGAACCCGGAACACGCTATTGCTATAGCCTTTGCCACGATGCCTTGGCGGCGGTTATAGAGGTGGTTTCAGGGATGACCTATTCCGAATACGTACGCAAAAATATAACCGAGCCCTTAGGAATGGTTGATACGGGCTTCCGCCCATCGCCCGAGCAGAAAAAACGCTTCGTTGAGGCTTATCAGCATGTTAAAGGGCTTATGAAAGCCACTCCTATCGATGGCGAAAAGCATCATAAATTCTTTATCCCGAGCGCTGAGTATGATAGCGGCGGCGCAGGGCTTTTCAGCACGGTTAACGACCAGATGAAGCTCTTAACAACCCTCGCAAATGGTGGAACAGCGCCTAATGGCTATCAGCTCTTAAAACCTGAGAGTATCGCGCTGTTTGGAGAAAACCGACTTCCCGATTCAGCCCGCCCCGACTTTTTGTCCGACCGCCTCTTCGGTTATAGCTATGGGCTTTGCGGCAGAGTTCATATAGATCGCAAGCTTTCCCTTTCTCGCTCCGCAGAAGGAGAGTTTGGCTGGGATGGAGCCGCAGGCGCATTCGCGCTTGTTGACCCGAAAAATCAGGTTGCAATGTTTTTCGGAATACAGGTTTTGGGCTGTACGATAAGCTATTTCAAGGTCTTCCCCGAGCTCAGAAACTTAGGCTATGAGCTTTTGGGAATAGAATAAAAATGTAATACAAAGCATTGGGAGACATTCCGTTACGAAGTGTCTCCCATTTTTCTTTTTATATGAAAAACCTTGGAAACTCTGTGTTCCCAAGGCTATCCTTGTGGCAAGTTGCACCGCAAAAGATATCATAACAACGCAGAATAAATTTCCTCTCCGCCGTTTACAAAAATTTCAACGATGTAAGCATCACGAAGAATTTTAATATCCTTAATATCTCCTACATATGTAATTGGCTCACGACCGTTTCTTTTAACAATGAAGCCGTTTTCTGTTCGTTCTAAACATTCATCTTCATCTTTTAGCAAGTGTTGTAATTCTTTTATAGGGAAGGCAGTTATTTTTCCGTCTTTCAACTTTAACTCTCTTGGAACAGACAAACAACCAACATCCTTTTCTGCAAAACCGGCATAACTCCATCCGGGAATCCAACTAATTAAAATATTTCTGCCCAAATGGTCGCGGAATACCTGACCTGCATATTGGTCAGGTCCTTTATCCACCTCGGCAATATGTCTGATTGTAAACTTACCGTCTGAAAATTCTCCATACATTACCGAAAAGTAGTGATTCTTTTCAAATGGGCAAACCGAGGCAGTTAGCAGATATAAGTCGTTTTCCGCCGACATAAACGACGGGCACTCTGTATAGCGACAGCCTTCCCATTCGCACATAACTCCTTTATATTCCCAATTGAACAGATCCTCACTTTTATACAGCAGAAGTCGTCCTGTTTTACTTTCGGGATTACCGCTTGCCATAACGCAGTAATACTGTCCGTCAATAAAGCAAACGGCAGGGTCACGAAAATCAGGACCGCCGTCAGCGGGATAATGGGAAATAACAGGATTTTTATAATATTTTTCAAAATTAATTCCGTCACGCGAATATGCCACGCTGACGGTTTGAACTTTTTCTTCCCCCTTGACCGAGGCATAAAAAAGATAGAGTGTATCCTCTTTCACCGTTGCCGTACCTGACCAGCAACCATTGTTGTCGTAGTCTCTGTCCGGAAATAGTGCAATGGGCAATTCTTCCCAATCAACAAAGTTCTTTGTTCTGGCGTGTCCCCAATGCATCGGCTGTTTCCACGGAGTTTCAAAATCGGGTGCATGCTGGTAAAAAATATGATAATAACCTTTAAAATAAACAAGACCATTAGGGTCGTTTATCCATCCTTTTTCAGGTTTATAATGGTAATTTAATTTCTGCAAATAATCCATAAATCAACCTTTCCCCTCGAATTTTATTTGGGTATCGAACTGATTATATCATATAATTATCGCTTTTTCCACCCAATATTGCTCTGGCATATAGTTCAAGTCCTCCCCGAAAGCCGTTTTGTGTGGAGGATATCTATAAAATTCAACTGCGAAAAAGCAAAGAAAGAGTCCGAAACCATTGTGGTTTCGGACTTTTCTGAGCCGATATCTTTTTCGGTTCGCATTGTTGGTGCGGTTGTTCTTAACGGATTCTAAAAATTATAATTCCGCCGAAATTCTCAACATATAAAATTGTTGTAACCACTGTGGTTGTTCTTCGATTTCGTTTTTGAGCTTGTTAAGGGTTCTTTTTCCGATTCGTCTGTCAAGTACAGCAAACATTCTTACTAATGGGTTATTAGATTGAATACTTATTTTTATATCTTGATTGCGATATTCACATAAAGCATCGGCAAATTCATTATCTATATATTCAGTACGTAAATGAATTGGATTTTGTTCAATATAATCCCACATTTTCGACCAGGTTCTCTCTTCTTTTTTGTATCCGGCTTGACCCAAATATGAATATATCGTATCAAAAGAAAAATGCTTTACTGGTTTATTATCAATAAAAACCGCAAATATATAACAACCATCCATGCCGGGATAAGTTGTGCAACTATATCTTACTCTACCCTTTAATGTATCAGCTAACATTTCCTTTTCTAAATATTTGCGCATACCACTCCAAGAGCCAAGAACATTGCCCATAGTATCACCTCTGCAAATAATTATATCATGTTGTACTTAATTTCGCAAGCATCGTGAATGGATATCCACACTTGTTAGGGTGGTCCCTAATACCCTAAACCTCCCTCAAAACAAAAAGAATGTTCATAACGGTCAAGTCCGTTATGAACATTAGGCATGGTGCAGAGGACGGGACTTGAACCCGCACGTCGAAAACACTGGTGTCTGAGGCCAGCCTGTCTGCCAATTCCAGCACCCCTGCGTTTAAAATAATTAGTAATGGTAAAAAGTGAATAAGTGACCATTAAATTATATCATAAAGAAAGATATTGTCAAGAAAATAGTGTCTTATTATTTACTCATCACGATTTCGGTATATTCTCATACATACTTCTTGATAAAACGCGTCTTGTGTGATATAATATCTATAATTATATAGGTATGGTACAAATTGGTATCGTACTTTGACGACTAGAGGAAACATATAGGTTTTGTGCTTTGATATAAAGGAAATTTAAAGCGAATTTTTAGGAAGTGATTTTTTTGAAAAATACTCACGAGCAATTTAAAGGCTTGGTTCGTACTTTATTGATGCTAACCCTCATATTGTCGCAAATTGCAGTTTTTTCATATTTTTGGTTAACGGAATATAACAAGCAAATTGTTGACCCGTATTATAGAAAAGGCCATATATTCTTTTATGCGGTGTACTTTATTTTGCTTTTGATCTTTTTAAAATCTTTCGACGGACTTAAATACGGAACGTATCGAAAGGCTAATACCATAATCGCGCAAATTTTGGCGACTGCTACGACAATATTTGTTGTTTATTTGCAAATCGTAATGTTGGCGATGAGATTTGTCTCACCTATACCTCTTTTATTTGCTTTTCTAATTGATGTTGTTATTGTTGTGGCGATAACTCTTTTGGGAGAAGTTATTTTAAAACTGCTATTTCCACCAAGAAAAACCCTGCTTGTTTGGGAAGTTTCTAAACCCGAGGGAATTATAGAAAAGCTAAATTCAAGAAAAGATAAGTTTCAGATAATAGAAATTTTAAATGTTTCGGTAGGCTTTGATAAAATTAAAGAGAAAATAAACGAGTGTGAAGCGGTTGTCGTTTACGACGTACATTCGGAAAAGAGAAACAAAATTATTAAATTCTGTTTTGATAGTGACACAAGATGTTATTCAACTACAAAGATTTCCGACGTTTTAATTCGAGGCTCGGAAAGTTTGCACATGTTTGATACACCGCTTTTGTTATATAGAAATGCAGGACTTTCTATTGATAAACGCTTCTTAAAACGCACAGGCGATATTTTGATTTCATCGTTACTTCTTGTTATATCTTCACCCTTTATGTTGTTTAGCGCACTTCTTGTAAAGGGATATGATAAAGGTCCTGTGCTTTTTAAACAAGCACGTGGTACTAAGGGTGGAAAGATTTTCTATATTCACAAGTTTAGGAGTATGGTTGTTGATGCCGAAAAAGATGGTGCAAGACCTGCTGAAAAAAACGACAAACGAATTACACCTGTTGGAAAGTTTTTAAGGGCTTCAAGGCTTGATGAGTTGCCACAGCTTTGGGATATTCTTGTAGGCAATATGAGCTTTGTAGGACCCAGACCCGAAAGAGTTGAGCATATAAAGCAATACACTGAGGAAATACCTGATTTCAATTATAGACTAAAGGTAAGAGGTGGCTTGACAGGTTACGCACAACTTTACGGAAAGTACAACACAACACCTTATGATAAGCTCCAACTTGATTTGATGTATATTCAAAATTATTCGATTTTGCTTGATATTAAGCTTATTCTTATGACAATTAAGATAATGTTTATGAAAGATAGCACTGAAGGATTTACAACTGAAAAGAGCGAAAAAATAAACAAGAAAAGCAAAGAAAAATAAGCATAAAAAATCCCCGATATGCAAGGCATATCGGGGATTGATTTTTTAAATTGCGAGTGCATTTGAAATGATTTCGCAGTCGATGATGTTAAAACCAAACTGTGAAGATTCGTTTCTTACAAATAGTGTTCTGCAGTCGGCTGCATATTTTTCACCACCATGAGAGTTTACAGTGACTTTTGTTTCTGCCATGTATGTTCCGTCTTCGTTTTCGGTAATAGAAACCATTTTGTGTTCATAGGTTTCGTATCCGCGAGGAGCAACATAAACATATCCGTCAGATGAATTGTTCGATGTGTTAATAACCGAAAAGTCGATATCAAGTCGGAGGCCAAGCGGTCTTAGGAAGACAAGTTAAGGTGACAA
>JAZORV010000168.1:0-2888 GCA_045656785.1 Acutalibacteraceae bacterium
AGGGTGGTTGCGGTGCCGAGGTCGATAATAATGGTGGGGTAGGGGTATTTATCAGCCGCGCCAACAGCTCCTGCAACAAGGTCTGCGCCTAATTGCGCGGGATTATCAATCTTAATATTAAGCCCTGTTTTGATTCCGGGACCCAAAACGAGGGGCTTTTTTCCGAAAAGCAGCTCGATAGCCTTCGCGAAAGCATCCCCCGCCCCGGGAACAACAGAGGCTAAAATAGCGTTTTCGATTTTCTCCTCAGAAATTCCGCGAAGGGAGAGAACGCCTTTAAGCTGAAAAGCATATTGGTCGGCAGTGAGATTTGGGTCGGTCGCGAGGCGGGCAACGAATTTAAGCTCGTTTTCGAGGTATGCGCCGAGGGTGATGTTCGTGTTGCCTATATCAACGGTTAAGATCATATCGGATCTCCTTTTACATATCAGTTTACATTTTAATTTTATCCTATTTTAAAGAAAAAATCAAGAAAAAGTTAGATGCATAATAAAACGCGGATGAAAAACCGAAAAAATTTCGTCTTTTCGCTCTTGCTTTCTACCTTCAGTTATATTAAAATGTCCTTAAGGAAAAATGTGTGGAGATGAGAAAAGATGATAAACATTAAATGCGATTTCGAAAATACTATCGGCAGGATAAAGGAGATGCATTGCGTTGGTCAGCCTCCCTTTATTTGGAAAAATTTTACCTATTTTGATTATCTCAAGGAGGCTAATATCCCCCGCGCAAGGCTTCATGATGTCGGCGGCTATTTCGGCGGAAATCTCTATGTTGATATTCCCAATCTTTTCAGAGATTTTGATAAGGATGAAACCGATCCCGAAAACTATGATTTCACTATGACCGATACCCTCATAAAAGAGCTTTTAGAAAGGGATTGCAAGCCCTTTTTTCGCTTAGGAGTTACCATCGAAAACTTTTCCGATAAGCGCTGGAGAACCTATCCTCCGAAGGATTTTCATAAGTGGGCGAGAATCTGCGAGCGCGTTATAATGCATTATAACGACGGCTGGGCGGATGGCTTTAATTATAATATCGAATATTGGGAAATATGGAATGAGCCCGAGGTTGAGCCGGGAGAGGCTAATTCAATGTGGATGGGAACGGATGAGGAATATTTCGAGTTTTATCGCGTGGCTTCTACCTATCTTAAGGAACGCTTCGGGAATAAAATTAAGGTTGGCGGATATGCGTCTTGTGGATTTTCTTCTATATTCACAGACCCCGAGAAATACGGAGTCGACGCCCTAAAATCAACCGACCCCGATGATTATTCCGAAAGGGAGCTTTATCACCTTGATTTCTTCCTCCGCTTTATGGCTTTTGCAAAGGAAAATAAGCTTCCGCTTGATTTCTTCTCTTGGCATAGCTATGCAGAAAAACCCGGCAACGTTGAAAAGAATAAAAAAATGGCGGAATATTGTTGCAGGGTTTTGGCAGAATCGGGATATGAAGGGATAGAAACCCATCTTAATGAATGGAATAATGCCCCCGGAATTGAGGTTAAGGGAACAACCTTCGCCTCAGGCTCTTGCGCCGCTATGCTTCTCGGAATGCAGAAGTCTCCCGTGGATGCGCTTTATTATTATGATGCAAGGCTTGGGGCTTCAACTTATGCGGGGCTCTTTAATCCCTTAACGAGAACTCCTTTAGCGCCCTTCTATTCTATGAAGGCCTTTGGCGAGCTTTATAAATTGGGGCAAGAGGTCGAATGCGAGGTGTTTGGCGAGGATTGCTATGCGATTGCCGCGAAGGATGGAGATAAAAAAGCAATAATGCTTGTTAATAATAAAAATGCCGTTGATAAAGTGAGTATAGAAAACGCCGATGGAATGAAGGTTTATCTTATTGACCAAAACCACCATTTGGCAGAAGCTTTTTTAAATCCGAAGGAGTTTGAGCTGATTCCTTATGGCGCGGCGCTTATAAAGAATTATTAGAAATAGCTTTTCGGGGGGCAAGGTTTTTATGCTTTGCCTCCTTATTTTTCAAAAAAACTGAGAAAAAGCAAATAAAAATCAAAAAAAGATTGACATTTGATGGTAAGGTGTTGTATAATCAGTAGATGATTGGGTTAATATCGCTTCTTATGCTTTGAAGTGAAAAAAGCCCCAACAGATAAATCTCAAAACAAAGGAGGCAAACCAAAATGAAAAGAACTTACCAGCCTAAGAAGCTTCACAGAAAGAAGGAGCACGGCTTTATGAAGAGAATGTCTACTTCTAATGGCCGCAAGGTGCTTGCTCGCCGCAGAGCAAAGGGCAGAAAGACCTTAACCTATTAATTTAAAGCTTAAGGTCTTTCGAGAGCTTCTTTTGAAGTTTCTCAATTAAAAGAAGGATGATTTTTTAATGTCATACTTTGAAAAACTGAAGCTCAATAAGGAGTTTCGCAGGGTTTATGGAAGAGGAAAATCCTTTGTCCACCCCGCCGTTGTTTCCTATATTTTGCCAACAAAGATGAATAAGTGCAGAATAGGGATAACAACAAGCAAAAAAATAGGCTGCGCTGTGGAGCGAAATCGCGCGAGAAGAGTTATTATGGCGGCGTTCAGAGAATGCCAAAAGGAAATCGGCTCTTGCGATATAGTTTTCGTTGCAAGGGCAAGAACGGTAAAAACCAAAAGCACCGATATTACTCCCGTTATAAAGCAGCATTTAAAAGAAGCAGGTGTTTTAAAACCGAATGGCTAAGATTTTTATTGCTATTATAAGGTTTTATCAGAAATATATCTCGGGAGTAAAGCTCTCCCGAGGGTGTTGTCGTTTTGTTCCAACCTGCTCAACCTATGCCATAGAAGCATTTGAGGTTCACGGATTCTTCAAGGGCTTCGCATTGGCTTTTTGGCGAATAATTCGCTGCAATCCGTTTTGTAAGGGCGGATA
>JAZORV010000169.1:0-2917 GCA_045656785.1 Acutalibacteraceae bacterium
GAGAAACTATTTTTTTCATAAGCAAAACTCCGAAATTTTGGGATTTTTTATATATTTTGTGTATTGTATTTTTTTCTTATTTGATGTATAATCTCCTATGTGTAATATTATAGCCCTTTTTAAGGGTTTTGTAAATACCAAATTTTAAAAGGAGGCGAAGTTTTTTGATTTACGTAACGGGTGATATGCATGGAGATGAATCAAGGCTCTATGATGCAGAATGGCGCAAGCTTAAAAAGGATGATATCCTTATAGTTTGCGGAGATTTTGGCTTTTTATGGGATGGCTCGAAAAGAGAGCAAGAAGCGCTGAAATTTTTGGGTACCAGAAAATTTACCGTTTTGTTTTTAGACGGAACTCACGAAAACTTTGATCTTCTTTCCAAATGTCGAGAGTCTTTCTGGAAAGGCGGATACGTTCGCAGAGTTCATGGGAATCTTTTAAACCTCAAAAGAGGGCAGATTTATAATATTGAGGGTAAGCGCATATTTACCTTCGGCGGCGGCGAAAGTGCAGACCGCGATATAAGGCTTGAAGCGGGCGGATTTTTCCCTCAGCAGCTGCCGACTCCTTCCGAATTTAAGGAGGGCGCGCAGAATCTCGATGATGCAGGGCTTAATGTGGATTACGTTTTGACCCACGAGCCTCCTCAGCTGATAAGAAGCGCAATGGAGCTTCGCCGCGGAGGAGAGCAAAAGGTTTCGGGACTTGGAGGCTTTCTGCAGGAGGTTGCAAACACCTGCGAATATGAGCATTGGTATTTCGGCTCGATGCATGAGGATAGAAAGCTGACCCCGAAATTCAGCTGTGTTTTTAATAAAATTATTCCCCTTGAATCAAATGGAGAGGACTTAGAAAAATAATGGAAATAAAAAAAGCTGAGCTTCGCTTTCTTCCTCGCCTTTCGGAAATTTTGGAAGAGGCGAGAAGAAATATCGCAGAGCTCAGGATTGACCAATGGCAGAAGGGCAGCCCGACTTTAGCTGACCTCGAAAACGATATAAGAAACGGCGAGCTTTATATGGCGGAAGAGGGGGAGGAAATCCTTGGATTTTGCTATATAGGTTTTTCGGGCGAGCCGACCTATGATAAAATTTATGAGGGGGAATGGCTGCGCGAAAAATTTGCAACTGTTCACCGAGTTGCCGTTGCATCAAGCTCCCGAGGCAAGGGCGTTTTTCGTGCGCTTATTGAACACGCCATCAGCTTGGCAAAAGAAAATGGAATGGAATCTGTGAGAATAGATACTCACAGAGGAAACTATAAAATGCAATCCGCCCTCAGGAAAAACGGATTCGAAAAAAGAGGAATTATATATCTCGAAAATGGCGATGAGAGAATTGCCTTCGAGAAAGAGGTTTAATTAAATGAAATTTAAAAGCTTTTTTGGAACTTGGGATTTTTATAAAAAGGTTATTATCCTAACTATTCCGATGATGATTCAAAACGGAATAACGCAGTTTGTAAATATGCTTGATAATCTGATGGTGGGGCAGGTTGGAACCGCAGAAATGAGTGGAGTTTCTATCTCGAATCAGCTTATTTTTGTTTTTAATCTTTGCATTTTCGGTGCGCTTTCGGGCGCAGGAATTTTTGGAGCGCAGTTTTTCGGAAGCGGAAATATGAAAGGCCTTCGCGATACCTTTCGCTTTAAAATTCTGATGAGCATAGTTTTGGGCGCCGTCGGAGTTTTGGCATTAACTGTTTTTTCCGAAGACCTCATTTCCCTTTATCTTAAAGGGGAGGGAAGCCCCGAGGAAATTGCCGCCGCGCTGAAATATGGAAAGGAATATCTCCTCATTATGGCGGTTGGCTTCATTCCGTTTGCGCTTTCGCAATCCTTTGCCAGCACCTTGAGAGAAACAGGCAAAGCAATAGCCCCGATGGCAACGAGCCTTATGGCGGTTGGCGTGAATCTCGCCCTTAATTACGTTCTGATATTCGGGCATTTCGGCGCGCCGAAATTAGGCGTTGCAGGAGCTGCTGTTGCAACGGTAATTTCAAGATTTTGCGAGCTTTTTGCCATTGTTATTTATTGCTTCGCCACAAGGCACAAAAATACCTTTATGCTCGGCGCCTTCAAAGGCTTTAAAATCCCCCTCAATCTCGTTCGGGATATTATAAAAAAGGCAACTCCCCTTATGCTAAGCGAAACGCTGTGGTCGGCAGGGCTTGCTTTTCTTAATCAGTGCTATTCCGTCAGAGGATATGAGGTTGTTCCGGCAACGAACATTTCCTCAACCTTCTTTAATCTTTTCTCGGTTGCGATAATTTCCCTTTCGGGCGCCATCGGTATTTTGATGGGTCAGCAGTTAGGCGCAGGCGGTGAATCCACTGCTCTCGATTCTGCTAAAAAGCTGATAACCTTCGCAACCTTGGTTGGCGTAGTGATCGGAGGAGCGCTCGCCTTTTCGGCTCCGCTTATTCCTGATTTATATAACGTTGAGCCCTCCGTTAAGGAATTAGCAACCATCTTTATGCAGATTTTGGCTTTGATAATTCCCTTCGATGCGGCAGTTACCGCGAGCTACTTTATAATGCGCTCGGGCGGAAAAACTATGATAACCCTTATTTTTGACAGCGGCTCGATGTGGGGCATCAGCGTGCTTACAGCCTTTGTTCTCAGCCGCTTCACCTCTCTCCCGATTCTTCCCCTTTTCGCAATAGTTCAGTTCGCCTACGTTATCAAGGCGTTTATCGGAATCTTGATAGTTAAAAAGGGCAAATGGATTCAAAACATCGTTGCCTCTTGACCTTTGGGCAGTTTCGGTTTATAATAATGGTATAGGTTAGGCGAAACAAGATTGTTTCGCCGCAAAATCTTTGATTTTGCGACAAATTTTCAATAAAAATTTGTTCTATTCCATTGCAATGAGTGTTGTGCAAAATTAAATATTAAAATTTAATTTTGCTTAAG
>JAZORV010000170.1:0-2287 GCA_045656785.1 Acutalibacteraceae bacterium
ATTGCCGAGAGAAGCCTAAACGGTAGGTTTAAATCTCTATCGGATTTCTGTTCAAGGCTTAAAAGCGCGCAGGTTAATAAAAGAGCCATAGAGAGCCTTATTAAATGCGGTGCGCTTGATAGCTTTGGGTATTCGAGAAAAGCGCTTATGAATTCAATCGACCTTATAACAGATAGAATCGAAAGCGAAAGAAGGAACTTCTCGGGCGGTCAGCTTTCCTTGTTTTCGGGAAATTCGGCAGTTAATATGAGTTTTAATATCGAAAACTGCGAAGAATATTCTTTATCGGAGCTTCTTAAATACGAAAAGGAAACCACTGAATTTTATATTTCGGATCATCCGATGGCAAGCTTTGAAACCAGCGCCGATGCTCTCGGAGTTGATAAAATTTCCGACGTTTTGGATAGCGAAGAAACGGGAGCATATAAGGATGAGGATAAGGTAAGCCTTCTTTGCATGATAGATTCCGTTAAAACTAAAACCACTAAATCCAATAAAACGATGGCAAATATCATCTTTGAGGATATTTCGGGAACTATCGGTGCGATAGCTTTTGAATCTGTTTTAACCTTCTTTGGCGCTATGCCGAAAGTTGGTGACGTTGTTATAGCGTCGGGTAGGCTTAGCTTTAAGGAGGACGCTCCGCCTGAAATCATCCTCAGCAGCATGAAAAAATTTGAAAAGAAAGAAGAAAAGTTATCGAAAGAGGATATGGAGAGGCATGAAAGCATAAGAGCATCGGAAATTATTTTAATTGCTCAGAATATGCCTTCGGTAGAGATTATAAATAAGCTCGAAATTCTTTGTAGGCTTTATAAGGGAACCTCAAAATTATCTCTAAAAACCGAGCAAGAAGAATTATTTATCGGATATATTGATGCATCGAAGGGGCTTATAGAAACTATAAAAAAGCTGTCGGCAGTATCGTCTGTTGATATATTTTAGAAGGTATTGAAAAATCATAGTAATTATGATAAAATGAAGAGAAATCAATCAAAAGAGGTTTTAAAAATGAATCATGATTTGACAATGCTTGTTGACCTTTATGAGTTGACAATGGCAAACGGAATGTTTAATGATGGCAAAAAAGATACAATAACTTATTTTGATATGTTTTTTCGCCGTATTCCCGATGGCGGAGGCTTTGCAATCCTTGCGGGAATCCATCAGCTTATTGAATATTTCGAAAATCTTGAGTTTTCAGAGGAAGATATTGAGTTTTTAAGAGGATTGGGATGCTTTTCTGAGGAATTTCTTGATTATTTAAAAGACTTTAAATTTGAATGCGATGTTTGGACTATCGCTGAAGGAACTCCGATTTTCCCAAAAGAACCTATCGTAACTGTGCGAGGTCCTGTTATTCAGGCAATGCTTGTTGAAACCTCGCTTCTGCTTATGATAAATCATCAGTCCCTTATCGCAACTAAGGCTAATAGAATTGTTCGATCTGCCGCGGGTAAGCCTGTTGTTGAATTTGGAGCCAGAAGAGCGCAGGGCGATACCGCCGCAACTTTAGGCACAAGGGCGGCATTCATTGGCGGCTGTGTTGGAACCTCTAATCTCGAAGCTTCAATGCTTTATGGCATTCCGGCTTATGGAACTATGGCTCATAGCTGGATTCAGCTTTTTGATAATGAATATAAAGCCTTCGAGGTTTATGCTAAGAATTATCCCGATAATTGCACTGTATTAATTGATACCTATAACGTTTTAAAATCAGGTCTTCCTAATGCAATAAAGGTTTTCGATGAGGTATTAAAACCTATGGGCAAGCGCCCGAAGGGTGTTAGAATAGATAGCGGTGATATGACCTATTTATCGAAGAAAATAAGAAAGGTCTTGGACGAAGCAGGCTATCCTGATTGCAAAATCTTAGTTTCCAATTCTCTTGATGAAAATATCATCAGAGATATGGAGGTTCAGGGCGCAAAAATAGATAACTATTGCGTTGGCGAGCGCCTTATAACCGCTTCATCCGAGCCGGTTTTCGGTGGAGTTTATAAGCTCGTTGGTGTTGAAGAAGATGGCGAAATTAAGCCGAGAATCAAGATCAGCGAAAACGTTGGAAAGATAACCCTTCCCGGCTTTAAAAAGACCTGGCGTTTGTTCGATAATGAAACGGGAAAAGCAATAGCCGATGTTATAACTCTCGCTGACGAGGTCATTGATGATACAAAGCCTTATGAAATTTTTGATCCCGTACATACTTGGAAGAGAAAAACTATAACTAATTTTAAGGCAAAAGACCTTATGATAAAGGTTTTCGAAAATGGTAAGAAAATTTATG
>JAZORV010000171.1:0-1864 GCA_045656785.1 Acutalibacteraceae bacterium
ACGATTGAACTGCTTGCTTCTTTAATTCTGCGCTGTACTTCTTGTTCTTGTGCGTTATTCTTGGCATAAAATTAATCCCCTTAAAGTAGTCTTGAAAACTTTTTGTTTTTTCAAGTGTCTACTCTAAGGGGATTATATCAGAATACCCTGTCTGAGGCTTTTATTATTTTATGAATAAAGCTTTTTTGCTTTTTGAAGGGCTAATGCGATGGGATAGATCAGAAGCCCGCTGAAAAGATTGCCGATAGCGTGCATCAAATCGAAGGGAAGCCCTGCAATTATCCAGGCAACAGCGCCCTCAAAGGATAGTCCGAAGGCAAGGGCTTGATAAGGAGCATAAAGAATGCCGAAGGAAGCCCCGTGCAAAACGGCGATTGCGATGCCGATGATGGATGCCCATTTTAAGGGAAGTTTTTTGGGGATAAGCAGTGTTAAACCCCAAAGAATTGCCCATATATATAGGTATGGAACCCACCAGGTGGCAAATCCGCCGAAAAGACCATCCAAAAAAACATAGGTATAAATGGGGAATATCGCCTTCCATCTGAAAACAATGGTAACTGCGATAATGAGAAGCGCCAGCAGATGGATATTCGGGAAAACCTCCATTAGCTTTTTAGATGCAAACATAAGGCTTCCGAGCATCCCGAAAAGGGCGATTTCAAAAATTCTCAGCTTCATGATTCTGCCTTAAAGGAATAGGTCGCGCCATCGGTGATGGGAGTCTGGTCAACGCCCTTCTCGCCGTATTCGCCATTCACATAAAAGGCCCAGTATTTTCCGTCGGTTTCGTAGTCGTGAGTTTCTCCGTCAACGGTCTTAACGTAAAGCCCGTATTCGCTATCATCGCCCGAAATAAGCTTTTCTTCGAGCAATGCCGCCCCAACTGTTTCCTTATCGCTTTTAATTTCGAAGGATTTTTCTTCACCCTTAGCTGTTGTAACAGTGAAGGTGAAGCTCTTTTCGTCTTCAGCGACAGAAGAAATGGATGATTTTGCGTTTTCTTTTTTGTCTTCGCAACCGCTAACGTTAATTGCCATAGCCGCAATAGCAATCAAGCAAACGATGAGAGACAAAAATCTTGTGATTTTCGTTTTCATGGTTTACATCTCCTAATATTTATTTGTTTTTTCGCTCTCCCCTTTTTCGGCGCTCGCGTTTTATTGGGGGTGCATAAAGCTCAAGGGAAATATTCCGGCTTTGGCGCAGAAATTTTCTCGCCTTCTCAAAGCTTTCGCTTCAATGGCTTCCCCCTTTTGCGGCAAGGGGTGAGAAAAATCTATGTTAGCGCCTTACGGCGACGGGCTCGCGCGGGTTTTTCACCCAGCTTCCTTCCCGAGCTCTAAAAGGAATTTTATCATAGACTATATCCTTTTTCAAGTATTTTTCATCAAAATTGATGCACATTTTGAGCCGAAAACACAAGGACTTGAAAAAATCCAAAAAAAGAGGTATAATTTTAGATGTTAGATTCTAGATTATAGATTTGCTCGGTCTTAACTTTTTTAAAAAACTAAACTCTATCGCGAAAATTCTGTTTATAGAGCCCCTCGGCTCCCTCTGACGAGGGAGCTGTCGAAACCGAAGGTTTTGACTGAGGGAGAGACAGTATTTCGCGTAAGCGAAACTGAAAAACTTGCCCTTCAATCTGTCTAAACTCTGTAAGAAAAATTATCGTAATAGAGCCCTTGCCTCACCTTGCGAGGGTTGGAAGTGTAGAACGAACCCTTGCCTCCCCTTGCGAGGGGAGGTGTCGGCGCAGCCGACAGAGGGGTAGTCTATAAAACACAAACATTATTACAGCTTTGCCTTGTAGCAAAGAACGGAACTACCCCTCAGTCTTTTTTGCCCTTTTAGGGCAAAA
>JAZORV010000172.1:0-6511 GCA_045656785.1 Acutalibacteraceae bacterium
TTGTTTGCGTGATACGCAAACGTGTATTGTGCATAGCACAATACGAAACACGTAGTGTTTCAACAAACACTATTATCATTTTTCATAAATTTTGAACCTAAATTAGTCTATTTGGAATATATCGCCGAGCCATCGGGGGCGGAGCTTATAAGGCGGTTTATTGCCGCAGTATTGGCCCTTGCGCTCTCAATCGAATCCGCTTTTATTCCGTGCTTGGTTGCTGTGAGCTTTTCTCGGCAGTTTTCTAAGGTGATATCCCCCTTAAAGCTTCTGTTTTCGAGCAGAACTGCATTAAAGGAAACAAGCAACGCGAATATAACTATCCAAATAATCAATTTCTTCATAATAACCTCTTTTACAAAAAACCGAGAAATTTTTTGCAAATTTCTCGGTTCGTTTTTATGAATGGAATAATTTTTTTGTTTGATATTTAGGCTCGCAGGTGATGTTAATTCCAAGCTTTTTGAAAACGTTTTTATCAACCGCGCTAAGCATTACTGAGGAATGCGCCTCGCAGTTTCGAAGATTGCAAAGCTCGTTCATCGCGCGCTTGGCATTTTCATTCGTAACCGCTGAAACGCAGAGCGCGATAAGAATTTCATCAGTATGAAGCCTCGGGTTATGGTTGCCGAGGTAATCGGTTTTAAGGGTTTGAACTGGCTCTATAACGTTGCCCGGAATGAGCAAAACGTCCTTATCAATTCCTGCAAGGGCTTTAAGAGCATTGAGAAGAAGAGCTGCGGAGGCACCCAACAAATCGGTGGTTTTGCCCGTAACTATTTTTCCGTTCGGAAGCTCTAAAGCGGCGGTAGGAGCGTTCGTTTCTTCGGCTCTTAGGTTGGCGGCTTCAATAACCTCTCTTTCGGCTATGTTAACCGCCGCCTTTTCCATCAGAAGCTCGATTTTGGTAACTTCAGTATCTGAACCTTCGCCTCGACTTCTTCTGCAAAGAGCATCGTAATATCGGCGGATTATCTCATTTTTCGCCGCAACAGAAACAGCCTTTTCGTCGAATATGCAGTTGCCCGCCATATTAACTCCCATATCTGTTGGAGATTTATAGGGGCAAGAGCCAAGGATTCTCTCAAGGCAGGCTTTAACAACGGGGAAAACCTCAACGTCTCGGTTATAATTCACCGCAGTTTCGCCATAGGCTGCGAGATGGAAGGGGTCTATCATGTTAACGTCGTTAAGGTCGGCAGTAGCGGCTTCGTAAGCGAGATTAACGGGGTCGATAAGGGAAAGGTTCCAAACGGGGAAGGTTTCAAATTTAGCATAGCCCGCGTGGTTGCCTTTCTTTTGCTCGTGATAAAGCTGACTTAAGCAGGTTGCCATTTTTCCGCTTCCGGGGCCGGGCGCAGTTACAACAACAAGCTCTCTTTGGGTTTTAATATATTCATTTTTTCCGAAGCCGTTATCTGAAACGGTCAGCTTAATATTAGAGGGATAGCCCTCAATGGAATAATGCTTATAAACGGGGACGCCGAGTTTTTCAAGCTTTCTTTTAAAGGCATCCGCGCCTGATTGACCTGTGTATCGGGTCAGCACTACGCTTCCAACGAAAAGCCCGAATCCGCGGAAGGCATCTATAAGGCGGAGAACGTCTTGGTCATAGGTGATTCCGATATCTCCTCTGACCTTATTTTTCTCAATATCGCCCGCATTGATAACGATAACGATTTCGGCTCTGTCCTTAAGCTTTGTGAGCATCTTGATTTTGGAATCGGGAGCGAAGCCCGGAAGCACGCGAGACGCATGAAAATCATCGAAAAGCTTGCCGCCGAATTCAAGATAAAGCTTGCCGCCAAAGGCATTTATCCTTTCGAGGATATGCTCCGACTGCAGCTTTAAATATTTATCATTATCAAATCCGACCGCATACATGATTTTCTTGCTCCTTTATGTTTCAATTTATTTCTTTTAAAGCCGAATGAACTGCAAAAATCTCGCCATAAAAAATTTAAAGCGATGGGGATTTTAAAACTCGCCCCATCGCTTATATATTTTACCACACAATATTCTCTTTTACAAGAGGAAAAGAGAATTTTTTTGAAAGAATCAAAGAGTCAGCTTATAAACTGAGGCTTCCTCAAGGAAGGTTTCGATATTATATAAAACGAGAATGTCGGTTACACCCTCTTTTTTAACGAGCTCTCTCGTACTTCCGTTAAAATATCGGGGGTCGATAATGGTGATTTTTTCAAAATCCTCCGCAATAAAGGGGAGAAAGCTGTTGGCATAGGAATCCTTTATGAGAAGCAGATGACCCTTGCCGTTTTTGTTTTTTATGGTCATTCTCGGGTGGTTATCTCCTAAAAAGACCTTATATTTGTCCTTTTCTTTGAGCTTGGATCTGTCATAAATCGAGAATTTCTGCTTTTCTTCTCCGATATAAAGCTCAATATCCTCCTCATTTTCGAGGTTGAAAAGCTCAATAGTATCGCACGGCGCTCCAAAATAAGGTGCTTTAGACCAAAGCGTGCCTCTGAAATCGGTGGCGACGGTGTTGGCAGTATAAGCCTTGGGCTCTTGGGATTTTGCGGCGCAATATTTCGTGTAGGCGAGATATGCTCCGCGACTGGTCCAATGGTGGTCAGTTTTATAGAAAAGCGAATCGGGGCTTTTTGTAAATTCTGAATAAAGCTCAATGAATGAGCCAAAGCTTATCGCTTTTTTTGCTTCATCGATTCTCGCCTTCTGGTCGAAAACCTCGGCTTTGGCGGGAAGCTTATCGCGAAAAACTGCGCTCGCGGTCGGGGAGAGGATAAAGCTCATATTTTTGATGCCCTGCTCCTTGCCTGCAAGGAAGAGCGCGTTTACGCCCTCGAGATTTCTTTTGAAGGTTTCATCGTTTATATCCTTCTCCATGGTTTTGGAAACGTAGCTTCCGTCGCTGAGGATATAAACTCCGCCGATATCTCCTTTGCCCGAAAGCTTTTCGGCGGTAGTTTTAAGGGAGATAAAAAAGTCTCTGAAAGGGAGCTGATCCGAAGCGAAGGTAACAAGCTCTGCCTGAGCCTCTCCCGAGCCTACAGTTTCGAGATTGATTTCGGGCTTTGCTGTCAGCATGCGATTTTCATTTTCGGAAAATTCCCTTGGAGGCAAGAAAAAAGTGCCGATAGAGAAAATGGCTAAAAACAATATGAAGGCGGTTGTGGTTATGATGCCTTTTTTCATTATCGAACACTCCTTTTTTAAAAATTTAGAATCTGAAATATAAGAATGGGTTATAGGTTCCTGCCGCCATAAATGCGATGGAAAGAAGGAGAAGAAGCAAAACGGCCGACGTGGAAATCAGCTCGAGGAAAATCGGCTTTGCGCCGAGCTTTTCGTTTATAAATGCGCCGAGCCTTCTTGGCGCAGAGCTCGAGAAAATTATGCAAATCAAGAACAAAACAAGGTTGGATAAAAGCAGGTAAAGGCTTTCTGAATCCATGAAGCCCGAAGAAGAGGCGAAAAGGTTTCTGAAATAATTCGTCATAACCGAGAAATCCTCGTTTGCGAAAATAACCCAACCGAAAACAATCAGCAAAAGGGAATAAATATGGGCTATCGGGGAGCTTTTTTCGAGCCATTTTAAAAGGAAAAGCTTTTCTAAAATGAGGATTATTCCGAAATATAAGCCCCAAACGAGGTAGTTCCAGCTGGCGCCATGCCAAAAGCCTGTCAGCGCCCAAACAGCGAGAAGGTTAAATATCTGTCTGCTTTTGCCCCGTCTGTTACCCCCTAAAGGAATATAAACGTATTCCTTAAACCAGGTGCCGAGGGAAATATGCCATCTGCGCCAGAATTCGGTTATACTTTTGGAAATATAGGGAAGGTCGAAATTCTCTAAAAATTCGAAGCCGAACATCCTGCCCATGCCAATAGCCATATCGCTATATCCCGAGAAATCGAAATAAATCTGGAAGGTAAAGGCAAGAGCACCGAGCCAAGCCGCCAAAACGGTTGGATTCTCCATTGCTGAAACCTCGTTCCAAATTGCGCCGACAGAGTTTGCTAAAACAGCTTTTTTGCCGAGCCCTATCACAAATCTTTCAACACCGCTTTTAAACTGCGCGAAGCTTTCTTTTCTCGTTTGAAGCTGTTCTTCAATGGTTTTGTATCTTACGATAGGGCCTGCTATCAGCTGAGGAAACATGGTTACGTAAGCTGCAAAATCGATGAGATTTTTCTGAAGCCCACAGTCGTTTCGATAGACGTCTATTGTGTAAGACATGGTCTGGAAGGTATAAAAAGAGATACCGATGGGGAGCGCAATTTCCAAAAGCGGAAGATTTAGATTAAATAGGGAGTTCGCGTTCGAAATAAATAAATCAGTATATTTAAAGAAGGCGAGAAGCCCGATATTTATCGCAATAACAACGACAAGCGCCGCCTTAGCTCCTGCGCTTTTTTGCTTGTTTTGAAAAGCTTTCACGACCATAGCGCCGAAATAATTGAGCAAAATCGACCCAACCATTATTATGGCATAGCTCGGCTTATCCCAAGCATAAAAGAAGAAAAGGCTGAAAAACAGCAGAACAAAATTGCGAAGTCGCCTTGGCGCTATATAATAGCACAAAAGCACTACGCTTAAAAAACCGAAAATAAATATCTCGGATGAAAATACCATTTTGTTCTCTCCTTTCAGCCTTCAGATTTCAGATAGAGCGAATATAGATTCTAATAGCTATTATCAGCTCCAGTATTTGTCAACGATTCCCTGCGCTGTTTTGTAATCATCAGTGATAACGAAAACAACGAATTTTCCGTTCTTTCTTATAACGGCGTTTTCGATTTTCTTAACCTCTTCGGCATCATAATCCGAATAGGTTTCGATAAGGGAGGCTTTATGGTCCTGAGCCCATTTAACGATGGTATCGGTATCCTTTTCATCGTCTGTTTTCATAAGGAGAATGAGGTCAGCGGTTGCAACGTCCTCACCAACCCAGAAATCGCCCTTAACGATGGGCTCTCCGGAATCTTTTTTGGGGAGGGTCGGGAAATGGATGCCCAAAACGGAGGATTTTAGGCTCTCCTCGGGGAATTTTGCCTCATATTTAACGTTGTGTCTCAAATCCTGCTCGAACTTGTCAACGTCAAATTCGATATAATCTGAGGATACTGTTTCGGTATACTCCTCATAGCATCCCGCGAAGGAGAAAACAAAGCAGAGAACGAGGAGCAAAGAGATTGCGGATTTTAATACGTTTTTCATAATTTTTTGCCTTCCTTTAATTTATTTTTTCAGCTCTACCGTTCTTGAAAGCAGAAGGTTGAGCCATTTGTTTGTGAAAGATGAGCCGAAATGAATACCGTCGGAGGAGATGCCCTCGGGGAGGTTTCCCTCGCCATCTGTCATAAGCGCATAGGTTTCTATAAAGAAAATTTGCTCCTTTTCGCAAAGCTCTCGAAGCTCGCGATTAAAGGCTTTTATCTTCCAATTATTATGCACCTTATCCGTAAGGTCCTTCGATTTCGTAACGGGGATTATCTCGCCGACGTAGATGATGGCATTGGGGACAATATCCCGAACCGTTTTTATAAGCTTTTTATAGTTTTTTATAAAGCTTGCCTCGCTCCAGCCAAGCTCATTGAGGCCGAAAAGGAAATACACCTTGTTAACGCTTTTCTTGTTTGCCTTAAGATGCTGAATGGCTGTTGCTTTTCTGCCCGAAACCGTTTTGAATTTCTTTGTTAAAACAGTTTCGCAATTAAGCCCGATATCGCAATATTTCTGGGCTTTGGTATCCTTTAAACCGGTGTATAAATAAAGGCCTTCGGTTCTCGAATCGCCGAAAACGGCGGCATCATTCATATATCCAAGCGGCTGTGTATCCGCTTTGGGAACAGGCTTTCCGTAATCATAGCCCGAAGCGATAGTATAACCGTTTTTATTCTTTTTTGTTTTATAGCTTTTGGCTCCTGCTCCGATGGAGGTAAAAACAAGGCAGAGCGCCAGAACACCTGCTATAAGTGAGAGTTTTCTGAATTTTGGCAAATCATCGCCTCCTTAAGCAGAATAATCTAAATCTGCCCGAAAATACTACATTAATATATTAACAGTAAATACGTCAAAAGTACAGTTACAATTTCTTTACAAATTTGATTTTAAAATCATCTTCCCCAGGCTTTTCTTATAAATGATAAACTGAATGGCCGTATTCATTATCCAGGAAACCGGATAAGATAAAAACAGATAGTTTATTGTTTCGGGAAGATTTGGGTCGATAATCCCGAGCGCAGTTCCTCCGAGGGCGAAAATCAGGCGCATTCCGCAAATGCAAAGCATGGAAATTATCATCGGCGGAACGGATTTTCCGAGCCCCCTCATCGAAAAAGAGCAAACGTCTCCCAAGCCGAAAAGGAAAAACGCGGGAGCCTTAATAATATTAAGCTTTGAGCCGAAATCGATAACTGCCGCGTTGTCGTTATAAAGCCCGATAAGGTTTTTGGAGAAAACGATATAAAAAAGACCGATTAAGAGGGATAAAACGAGCTGTGATAAAAAGGCGGTTTTGAAAATTTT
>JAZORV010000173.1:0-3076 GCA_045656785.1 Acutalibacteraceae bacterium
GCAAAGATTTTTCTTTTAAAGCCCATTAAGCTCGAGGATAAATTGAGCTTTAAAATAAGAAGATATTTTGAAAGAAAACTTTTAAAGAAAGTTAAGAAAGGAAGGTTTCAATGAGCTTTGCAAAATTCGGCCCGGCGGGAAATTCCGAATCCTTTGCCGCGATGAAATATAAAGGAAGCCTTCAAATCCCCGAATACGTTGAAAAAATGGGGCTCGACGCCTATGAGTATCAATGCGGAAGGGGAGTTAATATAGGGCTTGATAAGGCGGCTGAGTTGGGAAAGATAGCGAAAGAAAAGGATATCGCTTTATCGCTTCATGCGCCTTATTATATTTCGATGTCTTCTGTTGAAGAAGAAAAACGCGATAATTCCATAAATTATATCTTATCGAGCGCGAGAGCGGTTAATGCGATGGGCGGAAACAGAATTGTTGTCCACACGGGCTCATGCGGGAAAATTTCTCGCGAGGAAGCTTTAAGCCTCGCTATTGATACAATGAAAAAAGCAATTAACGCACTCGATAACGAAGGGCTTTCGAATATAAGAATCTGCCCCGAAACGATGGGCAAGATTAATCAGCTTGGAACTCTTGAAGAGGTTATAGCTCTGTGCCGGCTCGATGAAAGATTGCTTCCTTGCATAGATTTCGGGCATCTTAATGCGAGAACTCTTGGCGGTCTTAAAGATAAAAAGGATTTCGAGGAGATTTTCGAAAAAATTGAAAACGGCCTTGGAGAATCAAGAATTAAGGAATTTCATTCGCATTTTTCCAAGATTGAATATACAACAGGCGGTGAGAAAAAGCATTTAACCTTTGAGGATACCGTTTTCGGACCCGACCCGTCTTTGATGCTCGAGCTTGTTGCCAAAAAGAATTGCAGACCGACCATTATTTGCGAATCTGCAGGAACCCAGGCGGAGGATGCAAAAGCAATGAAGGATATATATTATAATTTTTTGGAGATGTGATATATGGAAACTAAGAAAATTCTTGTTATCAATGGTCCTAATCTTAATATGACGGGGGTTCGCGAGCCCGATGTTTACGGTAGCGAAACTCTCGATGACATTAATGCTTCTCTTCGCGCCTATGCAAAGGGATTAAGGCTCGAATGCGAGTTTTTTCAATCTAATTGCGAGGGTGATATAATATCAAAAATCCATGAGGTTTATGATAATTTTGATGGATGCGTTATTAATGCAGGTGCTTATACTCATTATAGCTATGCTATCCATGATGCTATAAAATGCGTTGATAAGCCCTTTGTTGAGGTGCATCTTTCAAACCTTTCAACAAGAGAAGAGTTTAGGCATAAATCTGTTTTAACTCCTGCTTGTGTTGGCATTATCGCAGGCTTTGGTAAGAATAGCTATATGCTCGCTCTAAATGCATTAAGGGAGCTTTTAAATGATTAAGATTCCGAATTTCGAGGATAAAGCAGTTCTTATAACAACCTCTGTCAACCGTTTCTTTATCAGCGGATTTCGTTCAAGCCTCGGCTATCTGTTTTTGGTTAAAGGCGAAGCAGTCCTTTTTGTTGACGGAAGGTATATAGAAGCCGCAAAGCAGGGCGCAAAGAAAGGCGTCGAGGTGCGATTACTTTCAAGGCTCAGCGAAGCTGTTTCTGAAATGAAGGATAGATTCGGATTTTCTGAAATCTTTTATGAAGCCGATATTTCTGTTAGAGAAAGCGAGAGCTTGAAGTCGGTTTTTGGGGAAGTTAATGCGGAAGCCTCCGTTTTGCTTTCCGATGAGCTTTTAATGCTTAGAAGCATAAAAACTGATGAAGAAATCTCATGCATCAAAAAAGCGCAGAGCTGCGCCGAAATCGCTTTTGATAATATCCTTTCTTTTATAAGAGAGGGCGTTTCGGAGAAGGAGATAGCGCTCGAGCTCGAATATAGCATGAAAAAGGCGGGAGCCGAGGGATTCAGCTTTGAAACTATTGCTATAAGCGGAGAGAATACCTCAAAGCCTCATGGAGTTCCGTCGAATAAGCTTGTGAAGCAGGGCGAATTTGTAACAATGGATTTTGGTGCTGTTTTCGAAGGCTTCTGCAGCGATATGACGAGAACAGTTGCAGTAGGCTTTGCAACCGATGAGATGATAGAGGTCTATGAAACCGTTTTAAAAGCGCAGGAAAATGCCCTCCTGAAAATTAAGGCGGGTGTAGCGGCAAAAGACGTTGACCTTGCCGCAAGAGAGGTCATCGAAAGCGCGGGTTATGGAAAATATTTTACTCATAGCACAGGTCACGGAGTCGGAATAGAGATTCATGAAGCCCCGAATTTAGCCCCGAGAAATGAGAAAATTTTGCTTGCCGGCAATGTTGTAACGGTCGAACCCGGCATTTATATCGAAGGAATGTTCGGTGTAAGGATAGAAGATATGGCAAAAGTAACCCAAAAAGGCGCCGAAAATCTAACAAATTCGAAAAAAAGTCTTATAATTCTCAAATAACTATTGAAAAATAGTTTAAAATGGTATAAAATTAATATATATAAAATTTTGGAGGTAATAATTATGGTAACAGCCGGAGATTTTCGTAACGGTGTAACTTTTGAAATGGATGGTAACGTGTATCAGATAATTGAGTTCCAGCACGTTAAGCCCGGTAAAGGTGCAGCATTCGTTAGAACAAAGATTAGAGACGTTATAGGTGGATCCGTTGTTGAAAAAACTTTCAACCCCACCGAGAAATTCCCCACAGCTTATATCGAGCGCAAGGAAATGACCTATTCTTATGAGGATGGCGGTCTCTATTATTTCATGGATCCCGAAACCTATGATATGATTCCCGTTAATGCATCTGATGTTGGGGATAACTTTAAGTTTGTTAAGGAAGATATGATCTGTAAGATTCTTTCTTATAAAGGCAATGTTTTCGGTATCGAGCCCCCCACCTTTGTTGAGCTTCAGGTAACTGAAACTGAGCCCGGATTCAAGGGTGATACCGCAACTAACGCAACAAAGCCCGCAACCTTGGAAACCGGTGCTGAGATCAGAGTTCCTCTCTTCATCAATGAGGGCGATATGATCCGCATCGATACCCGTACCGGCGAATATATGGAGC
>JAZORV010000174.1:0-3063 GCA_045656785.1 Acutalibacteraceae bacterium
AATCAGTATTATTAGTTACGTTGCATCTGCCCTTGCCGGTTATCATAACCTTTCTCGCAGGGCGGGGATTATGCTCGATTATCGTAACATCGGCACCCATTCTTTTAGCCGTTCCTGCCGCCAAAAGACCTGCCGCGCCGCCTCCGACAACTATTATATGCCGCATATTTTTCCTCTTTATTTAAAGATTTTGGCAACCTTCGGATGCCATTTATAGATATACATTCCGATAACCCTCGAAAGCCCGATATCATAGAGCAAGAAAACGATATTTCCAAGCGCCAAAAGCGCTCCTAAGAACCAATCTCCGAGCTTTCCGCTTTCATCCATCGGAATTTCGAAAACGAAAACTATCACAAGATAGCTTATTATCACCGCAACGTTAAACGAAAGAAATTTTAAAAGCCATTCGATAACTCCGCGAAAGCGCTCCTCGATAACGCCCTTGAGAATACAATAATATCCAAAGAAACCAACAAAGAGCATCGCCGCCTCCTTTTCGCAGATAAGAAGGGTGATAATAGCAGAAGCAATATAAGAGCCAAACGCCCATTTTCTGCCCGCTTCAATCGTTATAACTGCGAAGAAACAGCCCGCCACCGCCGCAATAGCATAGGTGGCATAAGGGAAATAGGCGGTTAGCATTATCACAACGCTAAGCGCCGAAAAAACACCGCAAAGCGCAATTTTTTGAGTTTTTTTCATAATATTCTCCGAATATCAGCAGCAGCTTATGAGGTCGCCACCCATACATTCGCAGCAACAGTCGGCACAAATAAGACCCTGACAGATATCGCAAGAATTACAACCGCCACCATTACCATAGGCATCGCCTCTGTATCCACCCTGATATCCGCCATAGGGATTATAACCCCTTCTCTGCTTTTGAATATGCTCGAATGCGGCTCTGTACTCCGCGTTATTAGGCTCCATTTTGCAAGCAGTTGCAAAGCTTGTATAGGCATTATCAAACCATCCGCGCTTATAAAGAACCGAACCGTTGAGAAAATACCATTCGGCATCTCTTGATCCTACGGGAACTCCATCTAAAAGCTCCTGAGCATCCTCGTATCTTCCGTTTGTTATGAGGTTTCTTATATCCTGATAATTGCCCGAAGCTGAAGAATATCCGCCCGCATTTTTTCTGTTGCCACCCTTTTTGCGCATTTCAACTATCGCATCATAGGCTTCATTGATCTCCTGCATCTTTTCTTCGGCGAGATCTGATAAGGGGTTATCTGCATAGGCATCGGGATGATATTTTCTCGCAAGCTCTCTATAAGCCTTTTTAATTTCTTCATCCGTTGCATTTTGGGACACACCCAACACTTTATAAGGATCGTTCATATTGCTTTATTCCTCCAAGGATTTCTTTTTTGTTTTCTTCTGAAATGCTTTTTTATTAACCTCAAACAGCCCTAAATAAAGGATGTTATCGAGGATACCTTTATATTTTTTAATATCGAGCAGCTCGAGGCTTAATTGCGCCGAGCAGATGCAAGAATTGAGCAAAGGCTCGAGCCTATCTCTTGCTTGTACTTTTGCTTGCTCGATATCCGTTATCTCGGATTTTAAGGGATTGAAGCTTCCATCCTTTATATCATCCTCAATATCGTTTATCGCATCAACGAGATATATCCATTTCCCGATACAATAGCCGAGCTGATAAAGGGCTCTTTTCTGCTTTTCTTCGGCTGAACAACTCTCAAAGATTTTTCCCAAAGCAGAAGCGGTCGGCTCGCAGATTTTATCGATATTGGAGCATTGCTCTTTTTCCAGTTCCGTTTGCTTTTCGATATATTCTGCAACTATTTTTTCGGTTTCGGGATAGAGCTTTGCTGCTTTTTTATTTTTCGATTTATAAAAAGGCTTTAAGCTCTTATAGAAAAGCCTTTTGATGCCCTTTGAATCCTCGATATTATCGAGCAGCTTATAATAAACCATAACCATCGCGGCTGCGGCGGCGGTTTCAAGCTCATCATCAGCCTTTTTGCAATAGTTGCACTTTTTCATCGGATTAAAGGCGCAGCGCTTTCTCTCAAAATCGAGAGCGCCCGGCTTTAAGGAAAGGGAGAGGACTGCTAAAAAGGTGAAATCATAGCTTAAAGTAAGCCTCGAAAAGGGACCATAGGTTTTGCCGAGCCTTCTGCAAAGGGAACAATATATCGCCTTATAGGTTTCATATTCCCATACCTTCAGCTCGCCCTTCGCGATTTTTACATATCCAAACAAGCCCTTCCCTCCTTTTTTCATTATACATTATATACTCTTTTATTTGCGGTTTGGTTAATAATGTGTGAATTATTTTCTGAGAAGCGGTTTTAAAAATCTTCCCGTATGCGATTCATCACATTCCGCAACCTTTTCGGGAGTTCCCGCCACTACGAGTGTTCCTCCCCTATCTCCGCCCTCGGGGCCTAAATCAATGATATAATCGGCAGTTTTAATAACGTCGAGATTATGCTCAATAACAACTATCGAATTGCCCGCATCAACAAGCCGATTCAAAACGTCGAGAAGCTTTTGAACGTCGGCAGTATGCAAGCCTGTTGTCGGCTCATCAAGGATATATATGGTCTTGCCGGTTGCCCTTCTTTGAAGCTCTGTTGCGAGCTTAACTCTCTGCGCTTCTCCGCCCGAGAGGGTTGTTGCGGGTTGTCCGAGCTTCACGTAGCCAAGCCCGACCTCATAGAGCGTTTTGAGCTTTCGGCTGATTTTCGGGAATGCCGAGAAAAACTCAACACCCTCTTCAATCGTCATTTCAAGAACGTCATAAATGCTTTTGCCTTTATATTTAACGTCGAGCGTTTCTCTATTATATCTCGCTCCGCCGCAAACATCGCAGGGAACATAGATATCAGGAAGAAAATGCATCTCTATTTTAACAATACCATCGCCCTGACAGGCTTCGCATCTGCCACCCTTAACGTTAAAGGAGAAGCGGCCCGCATTATAGCCCTTCATTTTGGCTTCGGGAGTTGCGGCAAAAAGCTCTCTTATATCTGTAAAAACGCCTGTATAGGTTGCAGGATTCGAGCGAGGAGTTCTGCCTATTGGAGATTG
>JAZORV010000175.1:0-5352 GCA_045656785.1 Acutalibacteraceae bacterium
GAGACTACCATAAGCCAAACGTATTTTTTCATAATTATATAGAATAACGTAGTAAGACCGGTAATAACAAGAAAAAGCCAGGTATCGCTATAAACCATAAAAGCAAAAACAGAAGCAATATAAAACCAATAATCCACAAACGAGACAGTTAGAGATTGGAAGAAGCATTTACCTGCGGTTGTAAAAAAGTCCTTCAGCAAAAAAGTATGTTCTTCACGTGCTATATCTCTAACAACCTTTGTAAGGCCTGCAACAAAGGGTCCGCAAAAAGCAAAAGGTGCAGGGATAAGCATAATTTGATAAGTAAAATTAAGGCTTATAGCCTCATATCCTTCGCTTGAGAAAATAAAATCATAAAATCCGGGAATTATTTTGATAGCTATTAAAAACGAACCTGCAAAAAAAGGTGTTAAACATAAAAAGAAGAGCATATTCACGGAAACAAGCTGTTTAAGCTTTGTAAATAAAATGCTTAAACAGTTAGCGAAGTTCTTTTCACCATTTTTTAAAATCATTCTTGAGTTATTAATTTCTTTCATTTTAAAACTCCTTTATCTAAAACATAGGATGAAATTTTAATAATTTATTATTATTTGACGATTTAATTAATTTTACATATATCTGAGCAGATGCAGGCTCTGCAAGACCTAAAATCTCGCAAATATCATTTATTTCAGCGCCATTTTCCATCAAGTGGACTGCAAACGAATGCCTGATTGTGTGAGGTGTAATCGATTTATTGATTCTCGCTTTATTTGAATAGGATTTGATTATTTTCCAAATTCCCTGACGTGTCAATTTTGAACCGGACATATTTAAGAAAAGATTATCGCAGTTTTCAGAAGCTAAAATCGGACGAACTTCGTTAACGTAAAGCGAAACTTTTTTTAGCGCATCGGGATAAATCGGAAGCGTTCTGTTGTTTACTTTCAAGCTTTCGAAAGAAGGCTTGAAATCGTCAAATTTAAGATCAATCAGTTCCCCAACTCTAAGACCGGTTGCATACATCAGCTCTAACATAGCTCTATCTCTAATTCCCTTTAGATCGGTTTGATCGATTGATTCAAGAAGCATTTTAATTTCATCTCTTGTCAAAATAACAGGCAATTCTTTTTCTTTATCAACTGCATTGATAGACGGAACCTTAGTAACTGTCGTTTTATTAATCGAATAAAGAAAGCGATAAAATGAGTTAATAGCAGATCTTGTTCTGATAATCGTTGAATATCCCGTTCCGTTTTCATAAAGAAAATTTAAATATGATGAAATAAAGCTTTCAGATGCATCACAGATTTTAACGCATTTTTCATCGCAGAAAGAAGCATATTTTTCCACGTCTGAAATATAAGAATCAATAGTATTACCGGATGCTTTTTTAATATGCAATAAATATGCTTTAAATTCATTTAGAAAATTGGACAAATTAACACCGCCATTTAAATAAAGTTACCAAAATAATCGATAAAAATTATAGTTGTTGAAGTGTTGATTAAAGCACCGAGAATAGAAATCGCTCCTATAATAAGATTGCGGATGGAGTATATTTTAAAATCGGAAAAGAGATTTAATTTAGTTCCTTTGGGCAAAGCATTTTTTAAAATTCTATCTGAAAAAGAAATTGCTTCTCTTGTTGATAAAATTAATAATAAAACATAAACCAAATTACCGGGAATGATTATTAAAGCCGAAAAACCCATGCCGGATAGGCCTGCAAAACTATATATGTAGCTTATTAATAATCCATCATACGTTCCTTTAAAAATCGAAACAGAAGGAATAAATACACAACCAATTATACTAGTTCCAAAAGCGTAGGTTATAAAAATCAGAGGCAAAAATTTAAGATAATCCAAAATTAAAAGCTTAAAAAAACTTTCATTATTTTTCTGAAAATAAAGTAGCTCAAAGGTTTCTTCGATATAATCAAGAAAAACTTTATTTTTGCCGCAAATTAAAACCAGACCGATCGTAAAACCAATTAAATAGCCAAACAAGACAAAAACTGCTATTATTTCAGAAGCAGTTGGTTTTTTGAAAAATCCTCTCTTTTTGAGGTTTAAGGTTGTCCCTATCATAATTAGCACCTTCCTTTTCTATAAAGGAATATGCATAAAACAGATAATTTATGTATCTAAATAAACCATTTAATATTTTACTATAAAATAAAAATTATGTCAACCGCAATGTTGAAAATTATTAAAAATTATGTAAACTAATTATGTAAACCTGTCATGAATTATTAACAGATAATTATGTAAACTCAAGTTGACTTTGAATTAATGGTGTTGTATAATTAGTTTAATACTTAATAAGGGTGAAATCAATGCAGAGAAAAAGTGTATTAATAACCGGTGGCTCCAGAGGTATAGGACATGCTATCGCCAAGCAATTTGCAAGTAACGGATTTAACGTTGGTGTTGGCTATGTAAATAATGATGATGCCGCGCTTTCGACAAAAAGCGAATTACTGACATTTAATACCGATGTTGAAATTTTTAAGTTTGATATTTCAAAACCTGAATCCGCCAAAGAACTTATGTCTGCCTTTGTTAACAGATTTGGAAATATCGACGTTCTTGTAAATAACGCCGGAATTGCATCCATTGCCCCTATTACTGATATCTCCTATGAATCTTGGGCTAAAATTATATCAACAAACCTCTCCTCTGCTTTTTATTTAAGCAAAGCTTCCCTCCCCTATTTCTTAAAAAATGGTTCAGGAAATATTATTAACATTTCCTCAATGTGGGCTAGTATCGGGGCATCTTGCGAGGTTGCTTATACTGCTGCAAAAGCAGGTTTAGTAGGTTTTACTAAAGCTTTAGCTAAGGAGCTGGGTCCTTCAAATATAAGAGTGAATTGCATTTCTCCAGGTTTCATTGATACCGAAATGAATGCAACTTTAAGCTCTGATGTTTTCGAGCTTTTCAGAAACGAAACCCCTCTTTTACGATTAGGAAAGCCTGAAGATATTGCACCATTGGCAGTATTTCTTGCTTCAAATGAAGCAAGTTTTATAACCGGTGCTAATTTCCCCGTCGATGGCGGCTACATTTGATTAAGGAGTTTAATAAATGGAATATTTCAATAAATATTGTTCAAATACTATCGCAGGATCATCTAATCAATCTTTTTTCATCAGTGATGATGAAATTAAGGTTGGAAGAGTTGTCTATAAGCCCTTTAATTTTGGTAAATTCAACTATTCTTTCCTTTTTTCTAACATAATTGACTCAACATATGCCGATGGAAGTTTTAGTCATAAAAACTTAATTTTAGACAGCTGGCAAATAGTTTCGCTTAAAGCAACCGCTGCTATTCTTTTTCCCGATAATAAAATCAAAGGGAAAGGGGCCTTTACTCCAATCCTTTTTTCAGGCGCCCCTTCTAAAATAGTTGCTCCCGGTGAGTTTTTTTCATCTGATCCTATTGAGCTCGAAGTAAAAGAAGATGAATATTTACTTTTAGAGATCGAATTTAAAGGAAAACAAATTCCGTTCCACCCGGAATTAATTATCCCTACCTATTTAAAACAAGGTGATGAATGGATATCCTCTTTGGAAATGCCGGTTCCGGGAATGATAGGTATTGAAAAAGAAGTTAAAAAGAAAATCGCTTTTTTAGGTGATTCTATTACGCAAGGAATAGGAACTCCCATAAACTCATATGAGCATTATGCATCAGTTGCCGCAAATATAATAGGCACTAATTGTTCATATTGGAATTTAGGTATCGGTTACGCCAGAGCCGAAGATATTTCGACGGATGGAGCTTGGAGCTTTAAAGCTAAACAAAACGACATCGTTGTTTTATGCTGTGGCGTTAACGATATACTTCACGGTATTTGTTCTGCCGATTATATTAAGAATTGCATCGAGACTATTGTTGATAAATTAAATGAAGCTGGATGTAAAATTTTGCTCCAAACCGTTCCCCCTTTTAGTTATGACGAAGATAAGAAGCAAGTTTGGGAAAGTGTTAATAAATATATACTCGAAGTGTTATCCAAAAAAGTTGATTCTGTATTTGATAATAGATATATTTTATCCGATGAAAACGCGCTTCATATTGCGAAATACGGGCCTCACCCTAATTCAGAAGGCTGTAAGCTTTGGGGCGAAGCTATAGCAAAACACATCATGAAAATTATATAATAAAAAGCACCAAACATAATAGTTTGGTGCTTTTTATTAGCTAACTCTCAGTCTTAATCTTAACTTATCAGAAATCATTGCAATGAATTCGCTATTTGTAGGCTTGCCTCGACCATTATTGATCGTGTATCCAAAATATGAATCAAGTACGTTAACATCTCCCCTATCCCAAGCAACTTCTATTGCATGTCTTATAGCTCTTTCAACGCGAGATGAAGTTGTTGAATGCATTTTTGCTACGGTTGGATATAATAGCTTGGTTATTGAATTAATAAATTCTGAATCATTAACTGAAAGGCCGATAGAATCTCTCAGATAATGATATCCTTTAATATGAGCAGGAACGCCTATTTGATGCAAAATTTCTGTTATCATCAATTCGAGATCAAGCTTATTATCATTTTTAATTTGGGGAATCTGCGCGTCCTCCCCTTCACTAAGTCTTGATATAAGTAAAATTCGTTCTGCTAAATATGTTAAGTCGAACGGTTTTATAAAATGATAAGAAGCGCCAAGTTCAAAAATCTTCTTTTCTAACATCGGATTATCGAAACTTGACATTACCATCAGAATGGGTTGATAATTAATCTTCCCTTTTTTAATCTCACCTAATACACCAATCATATCAATACCGGGCATAAACATATCTCCAAGAATAACATCCGGCTTAATTCTATCCGCTTCAGATAAAAGCTCATTTCCGTCCTTCTTGCAAAGCGCTACGTTCATCCCAAAGCTCTTTAAAACATTAGAACAATTCATAGCGAACTCCGTAGTATCGTCTGCAATTAATACTTTTAATTTTGTTTCCATAAGAATTCCTCCATTTGGTAATTTTTCTTTTGTTGTGCTATATTATATCACTTCTAAGAGCAAATTACAAGCATTATTTTCAAATTATTGTTAATTATTTTATCACGAACGAAATTTCGACAATAAATATAAATTTTCAACAAAATAATTTGACGGATTTAAAAGTCAAAACATAGAAATATTAACGTAATGTGAATTTAAAGAAAGATATAAGACTCAAAGTTGTTGGAGCACACTCTGAAAGAAAGGTTGATTTAGAATATAAAAAATCATAACCACCCGTCAAACGGGTGGTTTGCACAAGGGCTATAAGCCCATGATACTGACCCGCGTCTCAAGGCGCGGGCTTTCTCTTTGTTCAAGCCTTAGAGTCTTTGCCTCTTTG
>JAZORV010000176.1:0-2970 GCA_045656785.1 Acutalibacteraceae bacterium
TCGCTAAAAGTGATTTCAAATTCGCTCTCTGCTCCCGAAGCTATCGGAAGGCAGGAAATCACCAAGCTCAAGGCGAGGAAAAACACTACCGATATCCTTTTCAAATTTAAACACTCCTTTTGTTTTATTCTATCATATAGCTCTATGTATAAATCGGCTAATATTAACGCTTCCCGCCGTTATCTTCCGCCTGCTCTCTGAAGGCTTTAGGGCTCATACCAACAACCGATTTAAAGGTTCTGAAAAAGACAGTATCATCCGAAAAATTGCAGTTTGATGCGATTTCTGAAATAGTTAGGTTGGTTGTTTTAAGAAGCTCTTTCGCAAAATTGATTTTTTGAAACTTAATATACTGATAAGGAGTTATATTAAACCGCTTTTTAAATCTTCTTATAATATAATCCTTATTATAGTTAAACTCGCGGCAGACGTCATCCAAGGTGTTGATATTTGCCGCGTTATTTTCTATATATTCGGCAACTCTCGCACCGATATCGTCTCCTCTCTTGGGAGAATTATAGCTTTTGAGCCTATTTAAAACGCGATATAAAAACAGCTGAGCATCGAAATTCTGAAGGTTGCCCACGCCAGCTGAAATGGCTGTATTGCAAAGATTTCGAAACTCTACCGAATCTATTTTCCCCGATACGGGAAGATTGTTATCCATATCGTCAGAAAAAAATCCCCTGAAATGGATATAGAAATACACGGGTGGGTCTGTTATTGCAACACCCTCCTGGCGGATATTCTGCTCTTGGATATAATATTCGCCCGCATTAACGTCAATCCGCTTTCCGTTTTCAAGGAAACTGAGCGTTCCTTTGAAAACGAGCAAAAGAGTGGAAAAATCAACAGTTCTGTTCAAATGCAATTCGCCCTTTTGGAATATTCGGAAGTTCATTTTAGGGTGGCTTGTCCAAATTTCGGGCAATTTGTTAATTTCGAGGTATCTTGGCATTTTTTACCCTTCTTTCGGTTTTAATATAACACAATAAGTCGATAATTGCAAGCTAAAAATTTATAATCACTATTTGGAGTATTATGTTTTTAATGTATAATATAATCGAAATAATATAATGGAGGTAAACTTCTATGAAGCAAACAAAACTTGCCAAGAGAATTCTTAGCTTGCTTATTTGTTTCGGTTTGTTGGTTTCTTGTACATCCGGCGCGCTATCTGTTTTTGCCGCCTCGATTGAGGAATACACAACTTCCAACTTCTCAGACGACGTTGCAGAAGTTAAAGCCGAAATAACAAGCTCAGATAATCTTCTGCTTGGCTCATCTCTTAACAAGGTTGCGAGCATTTCCTCTCTTGAAGAGGGGCAATACACCGTTACCGGCTCCGCAAAGGATTCGGAAGGCGCGACCGTGTTCACCACCCCCACAGGCGGAAATCCCGTTCATTTAGCGGACGGAAACCTGCCTTGGCTCTCGGGTCAGGCCGAGCTTACGGTATTTCCCGGAACAGCCTATTCGCAATATACGGAGCCTGTTCACGGCAGATTGATCTTTACAACCGCCGACTCCGAGAGCTTCAGAAACGACGTTTGGTATGACATCACCTTCCGCCTTAAAGCCTTCTCGGATATTGATAAGATAATTGTTGTAAACTCTACCGGCTCTAACTGGCAGACCCTCGGCGCTTATGACCTTTACGTTGCCGATAACTACAACGAGCTTTACACCGACGCTTCCCTCGTATACAGCGTTGATAATAACAAAAAGACAACCATTCAGTCTATCACCTGCGATGACAACGTTAAGGGCTCCTTCATCGGAATCAGAATCACTCAAGGAGTTAATGATAACTTCATCGGGTCAGGTTACGAAGCAAAATACGCCTTCCCGAGAGTTTTCGAGGTTGCAGCACTTGGTACTCCTATTTACACCGTTACAAACTCTGTCCCCACTAAAAACGGCGCTACTATGATTGCCGACAAAGCTCCTTCGGGCAAGAAAATAACCGATAATATCCTTTTTGGTGCAACTCCTTCGGTTCTCGGCTCTTCAAGAGGCTCTGCACCCAACTCCTCTTGGGCAGTTGCAGATCGTCTTCCAAACATGACCGACGGTTATTACAACGAAACCGATAACGCCAAAGAGAACTATAAAAACTGCGATATAACCGGTAAAGCCTTCGCATATCAGGACGAAAATTCCAACTGGATATTCAACAATGGTTGGAATTCAGTAACAAAAACTTGGGACTACGATAACGTTGACTCCTACGTTCGGTTTACATACGATCTTTCCAGCACCTACACTCTGAGCGATTTTTGGGTTTATCAGGAAAACAGCACTTCGGGCGAATTGACACTTGGCGCTTACGAGGTATATACCTCCGAAAACGAGAGTGATCTTTATGATAAATCAAATATGGTTGTTCGTTATGCAAACGTTTACTTAAAGGCTTGCCAGAAGTTCCATTTTGATAAACCTGTTACCGGACGATACTTTGGTTTCAAGGTTATACTTGGTACTCAAGGAACTGCCTACCCTGCTCAGAACCAGGCGAGAATCCTTGAATTAGCGCTTTTTGGAGAGACCGATGCCCCTTATTCGGTTATTTATTCGAGCCCCACTCTTTCTAATACCTCGATGATAACTGATAAAACAAAGACCGGCAAAACCATCGACCAAAACCTACTTTTCGGAAGCTCTCCCGTAGTTGCAGGAAAGCAGAACGGAAAGAGCGCTACTGTATACACCAATAACCTCCACAGATTAAATGATGGATATTACTATTCAACCTCTTCAGCATCTTGCGACGTTAGCGGAGTTGAATTCTCGGTTGAGCCCTATTCTTATAACGATGACGGCACTGTCATCGGAGGAACCTACGTTAACGGATGGAATCCTGTGACGAGAACCTACAATATGGATGCAGTTGATACCTACGCTACCTTCACTTACAGCCTTAACAAGGTATACGATATAAGCGACTTCTGGATGTTCAACGAGGCTAAT